>DYZF01000197.1 GCA_020741375.1 Tessaracoccus flavescens | reverse complement strand
GTGGGCGCGGGATCAGACGGCGACGCCGGAGCCTGCTCCCGAGTCTGCGTGGGGCTGGGGTCTGGATCCTTCGTGGGCTCAGGCGTGGTGGGCTCGCTGGTCTGCGTGGGCTCCGGGTTGGCCGAGGTGGTGGGCTCCGGGGTGCCGGGCTCCGTCTGCGTCGGGGTGTCCGACGGGGTCGTCGTCGGCGAATCGGACGCGCTGGGCGAACCCGACGGCGTGCCCGATTCGGAGTCGCTCACCGACGGAGAGGCGCTCTGCGATACCGCCGGCGTGGCGGACACGGAGGGAGTGGCCGATCCAGACGGCGTGGCCGACGGAGACTCAGCCGCTGAGGGGCTCGCCGAGACGGACGGCGATGCGGTGGCCGTCGGCGTGGGCGTCGTCGTCGGGATGGGCTTGGTCTCCGGGCGTTCCGTGACGTGTTCCACGACGGCGTCGACCACCGTGACGATCTTGGCCTCGCCGTTCAGCCACGGCAGCGGATCCGTGAACTGGCCGTTGACAATGACCTCGAGGTGCAGGTGGCAGCCGGTGGAGTTGCCGTTGTTGCCCACCTTGCCGATGCCGTCGCCGGCCTTGACGCTCTGCCCCACCTTGACCGCGACCGCGCCCAAGTGGTTGTAAGTGGTGATGACGCGCTTGCCGGCGAGGGTGCCGTGATCAATGCGGATCTGCATGCCGTTGCCGCCGGCCCACCCGACGCGCGTCACCGTGCCGGCCGCCGAGGCGCCGACCGGGGTGCCACAGGGTGCGGCCCAGTCGTGACCGGTGTGCAGCTTCCAGCGATGCAGGGTGGGGTGGAAGCGCATGCCGAACCTGGACGAGCTGCGCCCGCCGGCGAGAGGCTTGGACAGCAGCGTCCCGGCCTTGACGTCGACATTGGCAACCGGAGCCGTGACCACCGGCTTGGGCTGCGGCTTCTGCTTCAGCGGCAAGGTCACCTTGACCGGCTTGACCGGCAGCGCGTTCTTGACGGCGACCGTGCGCGGGTTGTTGCGGGTGTTACCGAGGAGACGCTGGCCAGCCGCAGCCTTCTTCGACACGACCGGCGTGGGGGGAGCCGACGGCGCAGCCTCAGGAGCGGCGGAGGTCTCGGCGGGTTCGGCGCTCTCAGCGACGGTTGGGGCTACCTCGGCGGCCGCCGCAGCCGGCACCGCTTCCAGGGACTCGTTGGTTGAGTTCTGTCCAAAGACCGCAGCGACGCTGACCAGTCCGATAGCGAGGACGCCAGCTGCCGCCGTCGTCAAGCCTCGCAACTCCATTGTCTAAACCCCCACAGTCAGCGACATACGCCTCTATCACACCACGTCGTGAACCTTAATGATAGACACACCGGAGATTCCCTTGGGAATCAGCCCAAGTGGCGGGCCACTCGCCCTATCCGTAGGTGTCACGGGGGCCCCGTCCGCTAACCGACCGTGGACCCTTCTTCCAACTCGGCGCCTTCGGCCCGCGGAACTCAACCCGCAGCACCGTGCGCTCCCCCAGCTTGTCATTGAGGCGGGCCACCAGCTGCGAGGCCGTGTACCGCATGGCCGTGGCCCACGCCGTCGAATCACAGTCGACGGTGAGGATCCCGTCGGCGAAATTCACCGGCTTGGAGTGCTCCGCGTTGGACTCCCCCACGAGCTCCGGCCAGCGACGCAGCACCGTCGACAAACCGATGCGACGCTTCCAGCCGCGCTCTTTGATCACCGATTCCAGGACGTCGCCCACCAGTTGGGGGTCGCGGTCATCGGGATGCGCGCCTGAGCGCTGCTGTTCTTGAGGGCGGTGGCGACGCGGCGGGTTCTTCGGCGGCTTGGCCTCCGGCAGCACCACCCCGTAGGCGGACGCCTCGACGGCGGCGCGCGCGATCTCCGAGGCCAGGTCCAGGCCGGTGGGATCGTGCTGTTCGGTCACGTCTCGAGGTTACTCTGCGGCCCGCGTGACCGTGCCGGCGTCGACGGTGAACCGCCGCTCCGCGGGGAAATCGGGCACGTCGGCGCCGACCGCCGCGGTGATGAGAACCTGCTCCGCGTCGGCGATCGCGCCGGCCAACCGGTCGCGGCGGGTGGCGTCGAGTTCGGCGAACACGTCGTCGAGCACCAACACCGGCTCGGTGCCGTCGGCACGCACGAGCGTGAAACCGCCCAGCCGGAGCGCCAACGCCAGCGACCACGATTCCCCGTGCGACGCGTACCCCTTCGCGGGAAGCTCGCCGATGCTCAGCTCGATGTCGTCGCGCTGCGGACCCACCAGCGTGACACCACGCTGCACCTCGTCCTTGCGCAGCCGCGCCATCGCGTCGAGCAACCGCTGCTGCAGTTCTGCGCGCACATCGGATGCCGCGGCGACGCCGTCGAGATCGAGGATGGTCTTGTAGCTGGCGCTGATCTGGTTGTTGCGCGGCGCGATGGTCTCGTACGCCTGCTGGGCGTGCGGGAGGACGTCGGCGAGCGTGTCGAGGCGGGCGTGGAGAAGCTCCGCCCCGATCGCGGAGAGTTGCTCGTTCCAAATCTGGAGCGTCACTTCTTCATCGCCGCCGGACGGTAGGAAGGATTTGCCAGCCATCGCCTTGAGCAGGGCATTGCGTTGCTTGAGGACGCGGTCGAGGTCTTGACGGACCCCCGCC
>DYZF01000196.1 GCA_020741375.1 Tessaracoccus flavescens | reverse complement strand
ACGACGACCAGTACTGGCCCGACCCCCTGCCGCACACCGCCGACGGGGCACTTGCCCTCCTCGACGAGGCGTATCAGCTGTGGCGCGACGGTGTCGCGGGGTTGAGTGATGAGGAGTTGTTGCAGAAACTCGGCTCGCGGGGAGGCCCCTACGCCGACGACACCATGGCGGCCCTCGTCCTCCACATCTCCCGCGAAGTGATGGCGCACGGCGCCGAGATCTGCCTCCTGCGCGATCTCTATCGCGCCCGGCACATGGCGGCCGACCCGGTGGTCGCGGCGGCGGTCATCGGGGATGCCGACGGCGTGGCCGGGATGCTGGACGACGGCGCCACCGCCCCCGCCGACCTGCTGGCGCAGGCGGCCGGGCTCCGCCACTGGCCCGTGGTGATGGCTCTGGTTGAGCGTGGCGCGGACCCGAACGTCGGCGTCCCCAGCGCCCTGCACTACGCGGCGGCCGCTGGTGAGGTTGAGGTGGCGCGGGCGTTGGTCGCGGCCGGGGCGAGCCTCGCCGTCGAGGATCCGCAGTACGGCATGACGCCGGGAGGGTGGGCCGAGTTCTTCGGCCATGCGGAGCTGGGCGCGGAGTTGGGGCAGAAGGGTTCCTAGCGCTCCGCTCCTCTGCCGTTGGGTCCCGTCCGGGCCCGCTGTCACTGCACCCCGCTAATCGCACGAGTTCCACCCCTACGGCGTGGCGGTTTCGGCGAAGGGGTTGAATGGGGGAGGACGAAAGGAATGCAATGAGCCTCACTGACCCCGGACCCAAGCCGAACGTCTTCGACATCGAGAAGGAGACCCTGGCCAACGAGAACTACCGCGCCGTCGTCTGGACCGGCAAGTACCTGCAGGTCACTCTGATGTCGATCCCGGCGGGCGGCGACATCGGACTCGAGGTGCATCCCGAGACCGACCAGTTCCTCCGCGTCGAGGCCGGCGAGGGCCTCTGCCAGATGGGCGACGCCGAGGACGATCTGGATTTCGAGGAGAAGATCGGCGACGACTGGTCCATCCAGGTTCCTGCCGGCAAGTGGCACAACATCACCAACACCGGCGACGAGCCGCTGAAGCTGTACTCCGTCTACGCGCCGGTGCACCACGCGCAGGGCATCGTGCAGGCGACTGCTGAGCAGGCCGAGGAGGACGAGGAGTCCGGCAAGGACGAGCCGCCGTCGTGGACGGTGCAGCCGTAAGTCGCGGCGCTTCCGCTGATTGAGTAGCCGCCGCAGGCGGCGTACCGAAATCTCTTGCGCCAGTCCCTGGACTTGGCCGGTCCGCCTCGTGGAACTGCTCCTAGGCGAGCTCGACCGTCAAGCCCGCGTCGCGCAGGATCTGGGCACCCGACGGTAGGCCCGCGTCAGCCCGCGCAGTCTCCGTGTACCCCGTCGCGTAGACGACGCGGGTCACGCGGCGGCTGTTGATGATCAGGCGGGCGCAGGTTGCGCAGGGCTCGTGGGTGACGAACAGCGTGTGGCCCTCGCCGTTCCAGTTGGCGGCGAGCAGCGCGTTCACCTCAGCGTGGATGAAACCGCTGTGCCCCTGCTCCAAGCTTTCGCGCTCGTTGGGTTCCCCGGCCGCCCGGCCGTTGTAGCCCACGCCGACGACGCGGTTCCAGCGGTCCAGCAGGCAGGCTCCCACCTGGACTTTCGCGTCGGCGCTGCGGGTTGCCCACAGCTGCGCGGTGGCGATGCCCAGCTCGTCGAACGTTGGTCGGCTCATGCGCCCATCCTAGGGACGCCGACGGGTGGGGCGCGCCACGCTTGTCACTGCGTGCTTCACCCCGCGCGGCCCACGGGCTGACGCAGGATCGTCCGCCACTTCTCGGGCGCCGCGCGGCGGATGTCGCTGAGGTAGATCTCGTGGTGCTCGCCCGTCATCGTCAATCCGTTGCTCGGGATGAACCGCTCGTGCATCTCCTCCAGCACCGGGCCTTCGTCGCTGAACGGCCCGACGTGGAGCGTCTGCACCGACAATCCCTCGTCGTACGTCTCCAGCCGCAGGTCGTCCAGCCGCGGCGCCGTGCCCGAGGCCTCCGCCGTCGCCTGTCCGCCGCTCTTCGACGACGACGTCTTGGAGACTTTCGCCGTCTTCGCCGACCTCGCCTTGGCCGCGACCTGCGCCGTCGCCGCCTCGAAATGCTCGCGCTCGATCCAGTCGGGCACCATGATCATCAGCCGCCACTGCCAGGCCGACTTGTCGCCGACGGTGTACGCCGCCATGTCGTCGGCCCACCACAAGCCTTCGAGCGGCATGACGGCGTAGTCGCGGCCCAGCTCGCGCTTGCTGAAGAACTTCAACGTGTACGCCACCGGGTACAGCGTCTCGACGGAGGCGGCGTAGATGGGAGAGGTGTTCGGGTCGCCCGCGCCATCGATCATGAGGAACTGCATGGGCGGCACGGTGATGATGTCGAAGCGGCCCTTCTTGGCTTGGTAGGCCGCCACCTCGCGCTTGAAGTCCGTGCTCATAGCGCCCAATCTACGACGGCGAACGTTGGGTTGTTGCTGTTGCGCGCCCTTCGTGAGCACGCTGCGCGTGCTGCTCAGGGAACGGTTGTTCGTGCTGCTCAGGGAGCGGTTGTTCGTGCTGCTCGGGGAGGGGTTCTTCGTGCTGCCTAGGGAGCGGACCTCAGTCCTTCGAGACCTTCTTCAGCACTCCGTGAGCCGCTGCCGCCATCGCGGCTCCGGCCGCCGCGCCCCAGCCCATGTCCGCGAGCGCCGTCGGCCACGTGAAGTCCTTCAAGACGGCCTTTCCAGTCAGGCTCCAGGTGCCGTACGCGGCCAGCCCGAAGAGGGCGCCGTCGCGGAGTCGCTTGCCCAGCGGGCGGTCCTCGTCGGGGCGGACGGCGAAGTGCGTCAGCGCCGCGGTGAAGGCGGGGTAGAAGATGGCGGCGGGCACTGGATCGACCTTATCCGCCATGAGGTGCGGCACCTCGGACTTGTACAGCGGCAGGGCAACCTGGCTGATCCACGCGGCGTCGAGGACGGCGAACGTGGCGGCCGCTGCGCCGAGGGAGGCGAGGCGTCGGGAGGTCTTACTCATGGACCGACACTAGTAGGTACCCTTGCCGGGCGACGTCTGCGCGACCACATCGCTCTGGTTGTCACGCTTGCCGAGCGGCCCGGACGCGATCGCGTGGCTGGCGAGGTTGCGACGTTGTCAGCAGCGAATCGACGCACGAGAAGGAGGGACGGCGATGCTCAAACTGATCCTGTGGCCGGTGCTCGTGCCGTCCTTCCTGTTCGGTGCCGGGGCCGGGGCGGTCATGCCGATCATGGTGCTCGCCGCGCTCCAACTCGGCGCCTCGGACGCCTTCGCCAGCGCCATCATCGCCGTCATGGGCGCCGTCGCGCTCGCGGTCACCGTCCCCGTAGGCGTGATGATTGACCGCATCGGCGACAAGCGTGCCATGGCGCTCGGCACCGGAGTTGCGGCGGTCATGACGGGCCTCACGATCGTGGCGTTGGCGGTGCCGTCGAGGTGGTCGTTGGCGCTGTTCGTGGCGTCCATCATCTTGCGCACGCCCGCGACCGTCGCGTGGAGCTTGGCGAGGCAGGCTGTGGTGGCGGAGACGGTGCCGACGCACCTGCGCGGCCAAGCGATGACGGCGCTCGGCGGGACGATGCGCGCCGGCAACCTGGTCGGCCCTCTCGTCGGGGCGCTGCTGCTGTGGAAGCTGCCGATGTGGTCGGTGTTCGCGTTCGCCGTCGTGACAGCCGCCGTCGCCACCCTCATGCTCTTCATCCCCGCGCTCAACAGCAGCTTCGACGCCCAAACGCGCCGCAACAAGGCCTCCCGCACCGAGGAAGAGCTGGCCGCGGGCGTCCGGTGGGGCGCCGTCGGCGTGGCGGGCGTCGCGGTGGCGATGTTGGCGATCACGCGCGTCGCGCAACCCATCCTCGTGGCGTTGTGGGGCGTGCACCTAGGGTGGAACGAGTCGCAGATCTCGCTCATGGTGGCGGTGGGGGCGGCCATCGAAATGGTGCTGATGTTCCCCGGCGGCTACTTCAAGGACGTGCTGGGCCGCGCGCCCATCCTGATCGCCTGCCTCGTCGTCTACGGCGCCGGGTTCGTGCTGGCGCCGCTGTGGCCGACGGCGGTCGGGTTCGTGGTCGCGGTGGTGGTGATGAGCGTCGGCAACGGTTTGGGGGCCGGGATCAACATGACGATCGGCGCGGATCTCTCCCCGGTTCGAGGTCGCGCCAAGTTCCTCAGCATCTGGGCGATGTTCAGCCAGGGCGGCATCCTCGGCGGGCCGCTGCTCATCTCGGGCCTGCTGCTGATCGCGTCGCTGCCGGTGGCGATGACCGCCGTCGGCGTCTTGGCCGGCGTGGGCGCCGCGTGGACCGGGGCGTGGGCGCGGTTCATGAACCTGCCGAAGGGACTGCCCGGCCGGGCCTCCGGCGTCAGTGAGTGATGGTGGTCTGCTGGTAGAGCGCCATCTGGAGGCGACCCCCATCCACCCGGTAGACGCTCGTCATGATCGCCCGGAAGGTGTCCTGGCCAGCGCGCAGTGCGCTCGCGTTGTAGACCAGCGCCGCTGATTGCTCGCCCAGCGGAATCAGCTGCGGCTCCGTGATGTAGTACTTGTCCCACGGCGGCGACTGCTCCATCGAGATCACCGCCTGCTCGCGGTTCAGGATCTGGCCGTTGACCAGAATCATGAGGGCGTCGTCGGCCATGAGGGAATCGTAGAAGTCGCCGGCTGAGCCGTCGGTCAGCGACAACCAACCGTTGTGTTCGATGGAGAGCAGGCGCTGGAAATCGAGGGCGGTCATGCCAACGATGCTTCCACACGGGCATGCGTCGCTGCGTCGAAGGCGACGATCCGCACGTCCGTCACGTTCGTCTCCACCGACGACAGGGTCTCGACGGCGGCCGCGATCGCGTCGTCCTTCGGCCACCCGTACACGCCGGCGCTGATCAACGGGAACGCGATCGACGTGACGCCCAACTCGTCCGCGACCTGCATCGCCCGCCGATAGCACGACACCAACAACCCCCGGTCTCGCTCGCCGGCCGAGTAATTGGGGCCGACGGTGTGCACCACCCAGCGTGCAGGGAGGTCGCCGCCGGTGGTCCAGCCGGCGTCGCCGGTGGCCAAGCCGTCGGGGAAACGGGCGATGCAGTCGCGCAGGATCGCGGGGCCGCCCGCTCGGTGGATGGCGCCGTCGACCCCGCCGCCACCGCGCATGGCGTTGTTGGCGGCGTTGACGATCGCGTCGACCTGCTGCTCGGTGATGTCGCCGTGAACGGCGGTGATCGTGGGCATGGAACCGAGCCTAACCGTCGCCTTCGGCGCGCTTAGCGAGTTCGTCGGTGTACTCCTTGATGAGCCGTTGGAGCTCTTCGGTGCTGAGGGTGGCCGGGTTGCCGGTGCCCTCCGACGGTTCTCCCGACGGCGACGTGGGGGCCGGGCCGCCTGCGGTGTCGAGGATGCTGACGGAGCCGTCGGTGGCCACCAACATGCGGTAGGTCACCACCTGGTTCTGGCCGATGCTGGCCACGTAGGTGCCGTCGGCGGCCGGGGTGATCTCCATGACGCGCATGCCGGAGGCCCAGCCAGGAAGGTGGTTGAAATCGCTGCGGATTCGGTTCTCGCTGGTGCTGAGCGCCGGGAGCGCCTCGGCGTAGCGAGACACGACGAAGGGGTTGAGGTCGCGGCCGTTCTGGCGGTTGCCGACGTGGCCGATCGCCACCACCGACTCCGACGCCCCCACCGGGGTCAGCGCCGTGACGTACTCGCCGTCGCCCGAGGTGTTGATGAGGGAGAAATCGACGGCGTTGTCGGCGTTGGGTTCGTTGGCGGCGGGAGCGGCGTCCTCGTCGTCGGAATCCGGCTTGGAATCGCCGGCGGTGTCGAAGCCGGCGCGCTTGAAGAACCAGTCGGCGAGCGAGCCCGACGCGACGCTCGCGGCGCGCTGGTCGGCGGCGATGGAACGCGGGTAGGTGGGGCCGACGACGTCCGCGGGCACCTCGTCGGCGCCGTAGGTGGTGAGGACGCCGTTGCGGTAGATCGCGACTCCGTCGGGGCGGTCGGTGAGGACCGGCCAGAACCCGCCCAGGCGCTTCAGGGGCACGACGACGACCGCCTCGGTGCCGTCGCAGTAGCCGTAGGCGTCGTTGTCGGACCAGTAGGAGAACGGCCGCTTGAACGACAGGTGGTACTCGAGGTTGTTGGTGGGCAGGGCGCCGTCGAGGCGGAGCTTGTGGCCCTCGTCGAAGCGGCAGGCGTTCGAGGTCTGGTTCTTGGCGCCGACGAGCGGCGGCTTGATCACCTGGACGGCCTCGTAGCCCTCGAAGAGGCCGCGGCGGATGACCAGCGACGTGTACTGGTTGGGCTGTTCGGGGGATTGGACGGCGTGGACGCCGACGCGGTCGCCGATGACGTCGTCGAGGTCGCGGTTGGCGAGCTGATCGGCGACGACGAACGGGGCGCGGTATTCGTAGCTGGGGAGTTGGTCGCTGGAGGTGTACGAGCCGGCGAGCTGCGCCTGCTGGGCCCAGGAGAGGAGGAAGCCGCCGAGGATCACGACGGGGACGCCGACGACGAGCGCCAAGGTGCCGCGCTTGGCAAGCTTCGAGTTGGCCGCGTTGACGAACTCTTCCTGACCCTTCGGGATCTTCTTCACGTCTTGGAGTCGGAAGAACTGCGACGCGGCGTAGAGGGCGACGGCGATGCCGAGGAGGACGGCGGGTTCGCGGATGAGCCAGAGGATCGGGCGGGTGATCCAGCCCAGTCCGAACAGGGCGATCGGGATGATCAGGATCACCGCCACACCCAAGATCCACCATGTTGCGCGCTTCATCATCGGCCCCATTCAATTCGTTGATACGTCGACGGTACCGCGCTCGGCGGTGGGGGCGCATCGGCCGGGGGTCGGATGTGGGCTCATCCTTTCGGCGGGCTCGCGCCTAGGCTGACCCCATGAACTGGTTGCGCTGGGGAGTTGGACTCGCGGGGGTGCTGTGGGCGATCCCGCAGGCGGCACACGCGTGGGCGACCCGTCAGGACTACGGAGCATCCCCCAAGCCCGGCGCCTCCGAAGCGCTGCTTGTGCTCGGCTGCCCCACCCGCGACGACGGCTCGCTCCACCCCGTCCAGCGGTGGCGCTTGGCGATCGCAGCCCGGACGATGAATCCGCGCGTTGAGCGCGTGGTCTTCACGGGAACGACGGCGAAGACTCAGGTGAGCGAGGCGGCAGCGATGGCGGCGCACGCCCGCGCCGTCGGGATCGCTGACGAGCTGATCGTGTTGGAGGAGAAGGCGCTCAGCACGTGGCAGAACGTGGAGTACTCTGCACCGTTGGTCGAGGAGTTCGACGTGCTGCGGATCGTCTCCGACCCCCTGCACGCCTGGCGCGCCCGGCAGTACCTGGCCCGCCAGCGGCCGGACTTGGCCCTGAAGCTCGCCCCCGCCGTCGACCGCTTCGGTGAGCAACCGTTCTTCAAAGCCGCCACGCTGATCTACGAGTTGGTTGCGCGCTATCGGGAGTGGAGGACGCCGCGGCTCCCGCGCCCAAACGCTGATTGAGGGTCGGCGTGAAGGGTTCGCTTGGCGTGTACTTCTCGGCGCGACCCTCCTCCCGCCCCAACGTCGGTCCGCGCGTTCCTATCCTGCGAAGCGCGGCGCGTACATGATCACCGCGACCCCGACGAGGCAGATCGCCGCCCCGACGACGTCCCAGCGGTCCGGGCGGAAACCATCGACGATCATTCCCCAGGCCAGCGAGCCCGCGACGAACACGCCTCCGTAGGCGGCGAGGATGCGGCCGAAGTTGGCGTCGGGCTGGAAGGTCGCCACCAAACCGTAGAGCCCGAGCGCGATCACGCCAGCCCCGATCCACCATGCGCCTTTGCCCTCGCGGATCCCCTGCCACATCAGCCAAGCGCCGCCGATCTCTGCGATGGTGGCGAGGACGAACAACACGATGGACTTGAGGGCGATCACGCGGCCGATTCTGCCAGCCAGTGGCGTGATCAGCGGCACGCGGCGAGCCATGGGAGCCTCGTGCCCGCGCGGCCTGGACCATGCGCTCCTGGTGGGAAGGAGTCTCCGCGTCGCTGAGCTCGTGCCCACGCGGACTAGACAATGCGCTGGCCCAGGGACCGGACCCTGGGGTGCGTAAGGTGACTGCATGAGAAAGTCCGCCGCCGCCGTCTTTGCGCTGCTCGTGGCGGGCTGCGGACAGCCGGGCCAGGAGGCCGTGCCAGCGGGGCATCCGCCGTCGTTCACCCCGCCGCCGACCATCGCCCCCTCACCCTCGCCGACGCCGAGCCAGCCGATGCCGTCGGCCTACGGCCCGCTCCCGCCAGACTGCTCTCAACACGACGGCGTGCTCGCCCACTTCGGCCAGATCGAGGCCGCGACGGGGGACCGATACCTGCCGTTGTCGCTGCTCAACTGCAGCGACGACGTGGTGGACGTTGGGGCGCCGACCATCGGGGGCTTCGACGCCGCCGGGGAGCCGATCGAGCTCACCATCGAGCACAAGGGACTGCCGCTGAAGCTCGGCTACGAGGACGTCGGCTTCGTTCACTTGTACTGGGCGAGCAACGGTCGCTGCGAACGCGGCGTCCAGGAGTTGCGGGTTACGGTCGCGGGGGAGGACCTCAGCTACGTCGAGGGCTGCTTCCAGCTAGGTGGCTCGTTCGCGCCCGAGTTCGACGCTGACGTGGTCGCGCGCTTGTCGATGTCGCCCGCGCCCTAAGTCTGGCTCAAGGTGGGGTGGTCCGCCGGACATCACACGACCCTCGCCAACGTCGGTACCGCAGCGGTGTGTGCGGTCCGGGCGTGGGCGAGGGCCGGATGTGCCTTAACTCTTCAGTCCGAGCGTGGCCGGGGATCAGCCG
>DYZF01000195.1 GCA_020741375.1 Tessaracoccus flavescens | reverse complement strand
GCTACCGCTACGACGAGCAGTACGGCGTCTGGACCGACCGAAGTGGCGACGCCGCGCACATGAGAAGCCTCGTCGAGGCGGGGGAGACGTTGCGGGTGGTCGGGGTCGTCCAGCCCAACGGGGACAACTCGGTGCTGCGGCCCGGCATCTACTACACCTCGGCGCTCACCCGGCAGCTGATGGAGCGGGCGGCGGAGACCGAGATCGTGCGAAGCCAGCTCGAACACCGCGACGTGAACGTCTTCTCGGGCCGCAGCTTCGCCGAGGACGAGGCCAACCCGGAGGAACTCGACCTTGCCTCCCTGATCACCGTCGACGAGGCGGCCATCGAGAAGGCGTTCGTCTTCGACGAGTCGAAGCTCCAGTTCGACCTCGGCGGACTCGACGACCTCTCGATGCCCGAGATCGAGCTCGACCCCTCCGCGATGCCGGAGCTGGACCTTTCCGCTGTCATGGGCGACATCGACCTGACCACCCTCGTGCGCCCACCGGACAACCTCGAGGCCGACGCGGGCCAGGCGGGTGCGGTGGTGGCCGGGCTGCTCCAGGGCTACCTGGACTTCACCACGGCAGCGGGGGCCGACCCTGCGGACACCGCGACCAACTTCCCAGCCTTCCTCGCCTCTCCCGAGGCGGCCCGGCTGCTCACCGCGACCGATCCCACCGCTGAGCCGGGCCTCGTCACGCGGTTCGTCACGGGCTACCTCGCCCACGCCACCGCCAACGGGCTCGAGCTGGCCGACGTCGGGGCAGGCATGCAGGACTTTCTCGCCTCCGACGCGGGGCAGGCGCTCCAGAGCGAGGCCATGGGGCTGATCGACACCTCCAGCCTCGAGGCGCAACTGCAGGGCGCCATCACCGGGTACATGGAGGAGGTGATGGCCACCTACATGGGGGAGGTGAGCAGCCAGATCGGTGACGCACTGCAGACCCAGATCACGGCGGCCCTCGAGGACTCCATGAGCCAGCTCACCGAGCAGATGAGCGAAGCCATGAGCATCGATGAGGATGCCTTCACCGAGGCCTTCTCCCTGAACAAGAACCAGGAGGAGCTGACCCAGCTGCTCATGTCGATGGCCACCACCGAGCTCAACTCGGTGGAGTCGAACCTCCGCAAGCTCGGCTACGCCGACCCGGCCGACCCCTCCACCATCGAGATCTACCCGGTGGACTTCGAGGGAAAGGGGCGCGTCATCGAGATCCTCGACTCGTACAACGAGCGCATGCGCTCCGACGGCGCCGAGGACAAGGTGATCAACTACACCGACCTGGTCGGCGCGCTGATGGGATCGGTCACCGACATCGTCAACATGGTCAGCTACGTCCTCGTCGCGTTCGTCGCGATTTCGCTGATCGTCTCGTCGATCATGATCGGCGTGATCACCTACATCTCCGTGCTCGAGCGCAAGAAGGAGATCGGCATCCTGCGCTCGATCGGCGCGAGCAAGCGCGACATCCGGCGCGTCTTCAACGCCGAGACCCTGATCGTCGGCTTCGTGGCCGGCGCGCTCGGCGTCGGCATCACCTTCCTGCTCACCATCCCGGCCAACGCCATCGTCTACTCGAACTTCGACGTCGAGAACGTGGCCCGGCTGCCGTGGCAGGCCGCGATCGTGCTCGTGCTGATCTCGATGGCGCTGACCTCGCTCGCGGGCCTGATCCCGGCCTCGGCTGCCTCACGCAAGGACCCGGTCGAGGCCCTGCGCAGCGAGTGACGCCGACGCCTGTCACCGCGATTTTCCCGCTCAGGTCCCGTGGGATAGACTGTCCAAGTTGTCTTGGGTCTGTGCCCCTTCGGGGGGACCTTTCCCGGACGACGACCGTGGCCCCCTCTCCCTCGAGCTGGGGGTTGCCTTCTGGCAAAATCCAGGAGGTTCGTTTCTAGTTCCACAAGGCCTTTCATCGGAACCGGTGGAGCAAGGAGAAGTAATGATCCAGCAGGAGTCGCGGCTTAAGGTCGCCGACAACACTGGTGCGAAGGAAATCCTCTGCATCCGTGTTCTCGGTGGATCCAAGCGTCGCTATGCCTACCTCGGTGACACCATTGTCGCCACCGTCAAGGATGCCATCCCTGGCGGCAACGTGAAGAAGGGCGATGTGGTCAAGGCCGTCGTCGTCCGCACCAAGAAGGAGCGTCGCCGCGCCGACGGTTCCTACATCAAGTTCGACGAGAACGCGGCTGTCATCCTG
This sequence comes from Tessaracoccus flavescens, assembly GCA_020741375.1. GTDB lineage: Bacteria > Actinomycetota > Actinomycetes > Propionibacteriales > Propionibacteriaceae > Arachnia > Arachnia flavescens_A. The sequence goes on along the minus strand of DYZF01000195.1, from coordinate 4,297 downwards.
AAGAGCGACGGGGAGCCCCGCGGCACCCGCATCTTCGGCCCCGTCGCCCGTGAGCTCCGCGAGAAGCGCTTCATGCGCATCGTCTCGCTCGCACCGGAGGTGATCTGACATGGCAGGCCTCAACATCAAGAAGGGTGACCGCGTTCTGGTCATCTCGGGCAAGGACAAGGGTGTGACCGGAGAGGTCATCTCCGTTGACCCCGCCAACGAGCGTGTCACCGTCCAGGGCGTGAACCTGGTCAAGAAGCACCGCCGCGAGTCGCAGACCGCCACCGGCCGCAAGGTCGAGGGCGGGATCATCAACGTCGAGGCCCCCATCCACGTGAGCAACGTCTCGCTGGTGGTCAAGGTCGACGGCAAGGAAGTTCCCACCCGCGTCGGCTACAAGCGCGTCGAGGTGACCAAGCGTCGTCCCGACGGTTCCGAGTACAAGGCCGAGCGCTCCGTGCGCATCGCCCGCAAGACCGGTGAGGAGATCTGATGAGCGAGACCTCGACCACCACGATGCCCCGTCTCAAGTCCAAGTACCGCGAGACGATCGTTCCTGCCCTGCAGGAAGAGTTCAGCTACGACAACGTCATGCAGATCCCCGGTCTCACCAAGATCGTGGTCAACATGGGTGTCGGCGAGGCTGCGCGCGACTCGAAGATCATCGAGGGCGCGATCAAGGACCTCACCGCGATCACCGGCCAGAAGCCGTCGGTCACGAAGGCCCGCAAGTCGATCGCACAGTTCAAGCTGCGTGAGGGCCAGCCCATCGGCTGCCACGTCACGCTGCGTGGCGATCGCATGTGGGAGTTCGCCGACCGTCTCCTGACGCTGGCGCTGCCGCGTATCCGCGACTTCCGTGGCCTCAACGGCCGCCAGTTCGACGGCAACGGCAACTACACCTTCGGTCTGTCCGAGCAGGTCATGTTCCTCGAGATCGATCAGGACAAGATCGACCGCGTGCGCGGCATGGACATCACGTTCGTCACCTCCGCCGACAACGACGAGGAGGGTCGCGCGCTGCTCAAGCACCTCGGCTTCCCCTTCAAGGCTGTCGACGACCCGAAGAAGCAGAAGGCCAAGCGCGGCCCCGCTTACTACGCCAAGAAGAAGAAGTGAGGCGATTAGTCCATGGCTAAGACAGCACTCAAGGTCAAGCAGTCCCGCAAGCCGAAGTTCGGTGTGCGCGCCTACACGCGCTGCCAGAAGTGCGGTCGACCCCACTCGGTCTACCGCAAGTTCGGTCTGTGCCGCATCTGCCTGCGCGACATGGCCCACGCTGGGGAACTCCCCGGTGTGACCAAGTCGTCCTGGTGACCCGACCCCACATTCCATTCAACTGACACCAGGTCCGGGTTCCGGAAACCGGTGTAAGAAAAGAGGCAACAAGTCATGACGATGACTGATCCGATCGCAGACATGCTCACGCGTGTGCGCAACGCCAACCAGGCGTTCCTGGATTCCACGTCCATGCCGTCATCGAAGATCAAGGTCGGTATCGCCGAGATCCTCAAGGCCAACGGCTACATCGCCGACTACGAGCTCACCGAGGTCGAGGGTCAGGTCGGCAAGGTTCTGAAGCTGACGCTCAAGTACGGCGAGTCGCGCGAGCGCTCGATCGTCGGCATCCGCCGCATCAGCAAGCCGGGCCTTCGCGTCTACGCGAAGTCCAACGAGCTCCCCAAGGTGCTCAACGGCCTCGGCATCGCGATCATCTCGACGTCGCACGGTCTGCTGACCGACCGCGACGCCAAGTCCAAGTCCGTGGGCGGCGAAGTGCTCGCCTACGTCTGGTGATCCGGCGAAGGTAAGGAGAAACACAAAATGTCACGAATTGGCAGGCTCCCCATCGCCATTCCGTCCGGTGTGGACGTCAAGCTCGACGGCCAGAAGGTCGACGTCAAGGGCCCGAAGGGCACCCTGACGCTCACCGTCGCCGAGCCGATCACCATCGCCAAGGGCGAAGACGGCCAGCTGCAGGTTTCGCGCCCGAACGACGAGCGCGAGTCGCGTTCGCTGCACGGCCTGACCCGCACCCTTGTCAACAACATGATGCTCGGCGTCACCGAGGGCTACGAGAAGAAGCTCGAGATCGTCGGCGTCGGTTACCGCGTGATCTCCAAGGGTCCGAAGCAGCTCGAGTTCGCGCTCGGCTTCTCGCACCCGGTGATCGTGGACGCGCCTGAGGGCATCGAGTTCATTGTCGAGACCCCCACCCGTTTCTCGGTCAAGGGCATCGACAAGCAGCTTGTCGGCGAGACCGCGGCCAACATCCGCAAGATTCGCAAGCCCGAGCCGTACAAGGGCAAGGGCGTCCGCTACGCGGGCGAGCACGTCCGCCGCAAGGCTGGAAAGGCTGGTAAGTAATGGCCATCTCGATCAAGCACACCAAGTCGCTTGCTCCGAAGACCGCTTCACGCGCACGTCGTCAGCTGCGTGCACGCAAGAAGATCAACGGCTCGGCCGACCGTCCCCGCCTTGTCGTGACCCGCTCGTCGCGGCACCTGTTCGTTCAGGTGATCGACGACAAGCAGGGCAAGACGCTCGCCTCCGCCTCGACGATGGAGGCCGACCTGCGTTCGGCCGACGGAGACAAGTCGGAGAAGGCCCGCAAGGTCGGTTCCATGATCGCCGAGCGTGCCAAGGCCGCCGGTGTCGAGCAGGTCGTCTTCGACCGTGCAGGTAACAAGTACCACGGGCGGATCGCGGCCCTGGCCGACGCCGCCCGCGAGGCCGGGCTCGGCTTCTAACACGACGAAAGGAATTCACGATGAGTGAAACCCAGCAGCGCCGTTCCGGCGCGGGTGAGCGTCGTGGCCGTGACGATCGTCGTGGCCAGGCTCAGAAGGAAGAAAGCAAGTACCTCGAGCGCGTGGTGAGCATCAACCGCGTCGCCAAGGTCGTCCAGGGTGGTCGTCGCTTCAGCTTCACCGCGCTGGTCGTCGTCGGCGACGGCGAGGGTATGGTCGGCATCGGCTACGGCAAGGCGAAGGAGGTGCCGGCCGCCATCGCCAAGGGCGTTGAAGAGGCCAAGAAGCACTTCTTCCGCGTTCCGCTGATCCAGCGCACCATCCCGCACTCGGTCGAAGGTGAGAAGGCCGGCGGCGTCGTGCTGCTGCGTCCGGCTTCGCCCGGTACCGGTGTCATCGCAGGCGGCTCCGCGCGTGCGGTGCTCGAGTGCGCCGGCGTCCACGACGTCCTGTCGAAGTCGCTCGGTTCCTCGAACGCCATCAACGTGGTGCACGCCACCGTTGACGCGCTCAAGCAGCTCGAGACCCCCGAGGCTGTCGCTCAGCGTCGCGGTCTGCCCGTCGAAGACGTGGCCCCCGCCGCCCTGCTGCGCGCAGCAAAGGAAGAGGTGGCCAAGTAATGGCAGAGCTCAAGATCACCCAGTCAAAGTCTGGGGTGGGCGGCAAGCAGTACCAGCGTGACACGCTGCGTACCCTCGGCCTCAAGCGGATCGGTGACACCGTGACGCGCGAGGACCGTCCCGAGGTCCGTGGCATGATCCGCACGGTTGCCCACCTCGTTACCGTGGAAGAGGTGAAGTGACCATGTCGCTCAAACTGCACCATCTGCGTCCCGCTCCCGGCGCCAAGACCGAGAAGACTCGTGTCGGCCGTGGTGAGGGTTCGAAGGGTAAGACCGCGGGTCGCGGTACCAAGGGCACCGGCGCGCGCAAGAACGTTCCTCAGAACTTCGAGGGCGGCCAGATGCCGATCCACATGCGCCTGCCGAAGCTCAAGGGCTTCAAGAACCCGTTCCGGGTGGAATACCAGGTCGTCAATGTCGGTCGCATCGCCGAGCTCTTCCCGAAGGGTGGCGACGTCACCGTCGCCGACCTCGTGGAGGCCGGCGCCGTGCGTGACGGTTCGCTCGTCAAGGTGCTCGGCACCGGTGACGTGTCCGTCGCGCTGAAGGTGAGCGCCAACGCGTTCTCCAACTCCGCAAAGGAGAAGCTGGAGGCCGCTGGCGGTTCCGCCAACGCGATCTGATCAGCAAGATCTGAAGGGGTGGGCCCGATTCTCCGGGCCCACCCTTTCGCATGCCCGCCCGTCCGGCGCTCATTGAGACTGGGAGGGGAGTTTTGGTGGTGGGGGAGTGCTTGGTAGGCTGCGGTGGTTGCCGTGCCTCGCACGTCGCCGTGTCATGTCACTAGTCGAAAGTAGTCTTGGATGCTCTCCGCTCTCGCTAACGCGTTGAAGACACCGGACCTTCGCAAGAAGCTCCTCTTCACGTTGGGCATCGTCGCCGTGTTCCGACTTGGCTCGTCGATCCCGACGCCGAACGTGAACATGGCCAGGATCGA
>DYZF01000194.1 GCA_020741375.1 Tessaracoccus flavescens | reverse complement strand
GGAACCCGCCTCCGCCCATAATGGACAGCTTCATCGTGCACCTCCGCAGCCCACCCTAACGCGGCCCCCGGGCGATACTCTGGCCAGAGAGCGAGGAGTTGGGAATGATCGACAATCACGACCACGACGAGGAACTCTGCCCCACCTGCTGGGCATGGGATCCACTGGCGGCCAGCCGCACGGACGCGGACCCGCCGCTCGACGTGCTGCTGTCCGGCACCGTCTTCTTCGATCTCATCTTCACCGGCCTCGCCCACATGCCCCTCCCCGGCCAAGAGGTGTGGAGCCGCGGCATGGGGTCCTGCCCCGGCGGTATCGCCAATCTTGCGACGGCGTCCGCCCGGCTCGGCCTGAAAACGGGCTTGGCGGCCGGGTTCGGCGACGACGCCTACGCCGACTGGATGTGGGAGACCCTGTCCGGCCAGGAGCGGATCGATCTGAGTGCTTCGCGCCGGTTCGAGAACTTCCATTCCGCGATCACCGTCTCCATCGCCACCGACGGCGACCGCGCCATGGTGACCCACGGCCACCCCCTGCCGGAGCCGCTCGACGAGCAGATCGCGCAGGCACCGGCCACGCGCGCCGCCGTCGTCGATTTGGCGGGGGAGACGGCGTGGTGGGCCGGGCTGGCGGCCAAGGGCACCCTGATCTTCGCCGATCTCGGCTACGACGAAACCGAGCGCTGGGATCCGGTGATCCTCGCCCCGCTGCAGTACTGCCACGCGTTCTCGCCGAACGCCGTCGAGGCCATGAAGTACACGCGCACCGACACCCCCGAGGCTGCCGTGCGGAAGCTGGCCGAGCGCGTGCCGCTGGCGATCGTAACCGACGGCCTTCACGGCTCGTATGCGATCGATTCGGCCACGGGTGAGGAGGCGTTCTGCCCGGCGGTGCCGGTGACGTCGCTCGATACGACGGGGGCCGGCGACGTGTTCGCCGCGGCGTCGGTGCTCGGGGTGCTGGCGGGGTGGCCGTTGGTGCAGCGGCTCAAGTTCGCGTCGCTGTGCTCGGCGTTGGCGGTGCAGCAGTTCGGCGGGTCGCTGGCCGCGCCCGGCTGGGGCGACATCTCAGACTGGTGGCGCGCCACCAAGCGCAAGGCCGAGGCGGGCAGCCTCCGCGAGGCGTACACGAGGGATCGGTACAAGTTCCTCGACGAGCTCGTGCCCAAGCACCGCGTGCAGGGCGTGCGGCGGGCCGAGGGCACGTTCGCGTCGGCCTCCGACGCGCACTGACCTTCAGTCCACGGGGATCTCGCGGGATTTCGATACGCCCGGCGTCGGGCGCGGGCTACTCAATCAGCGGATCAGGAGAACAGGCGCGTGATCAGCGGGGCGGCGGTGGAGCCGCCCGAATCGCCAACCTCGACGAAGCTCGAGACCGCGTACTTGTCGTTGTAAGCGATCATCCACGCGCTGGTCTTCAGGTCGCCCGACGGGCCCCACTGGGCCGTGCCCGTCTTCGCGCCCGTCATGACGCCCTGGAGCGACTTACCCGTGCCGGAATCAACCGTCGCCTTCATCATCGACTGCAGCGCCGTCGCCTCGCCCGCCGTCAGGGGCGCCGCCGTCGGCTTGGCCTCATGACCCTTGACCAACCATGGGATGACGGTGCGGCCGCTAGCGATCGATGCCGCGACCCCGGCCATGCCCAGCGGCGACATCGTCACCTGGCCCTGACCGATCATCGACGCAGCCCTGTCGATGTTGTTGGCCGGCTGGACCGTGCCGAAGTTGGACGTGAAGCCCGCGTCGTAATCCGTGCCGACGCCCAGCGACGCCGCGGCCGCATGGAGCTGGTCTCCCGTGATGTCGGCCGCGGCCCCGGCGAACGCCGTGTTGCACGACTCCTTGAACGCGTCGGTCAGTGAAATCGAGCCGTTGAACGCCGACGGGTAGCCCGAGTAGTTGCCAAACGTGTAGGTGCCCACCTTCAGGCTGGCCGGGCATTGCACCGTCGACGACGGCGTCATCCCGTCGCGCAGCATCGCCAAGGCGGAGACCGCCTTGAACGTGGAGCCGGGCGCGAACTTGCCGAACGTCACGTGCGGGTAGGTGCCGCCGCTGGGCGATTGCGCGGCGGCGACGATGCCGCCCGTCGCCACGTCGATGACCACGAGTGTGGCCAACCCCGGCTGGTCCGCCAGCACCGCCTCTGCCTTCTCCTGCATGACGCGATCAAGACTGAGGTTGAGTGGCTGGCTGATGCTCTCGTCCTGTTGGAACAGGGGTCGCGGCTCGATGGGGGCCGCGCTGGAGCCCTCGACCTTCCGGCCCACTAGATCGATCTGGACGAGCGGGACGCCGCGCAACTGCTCGTCGTAGCGCGCCTGCAGGCCGGAGATGCCCACCCGATCCATGACGGTGAGCTCGCCGCCGGACTTGTCGATCATCTCCTTGGTGGGTTCGCCGACGGCGCCCAGCAGGGGAGCGGCGAACGAATCGCTCGCGCCGAGCATGGCGCGGATCTCGCGGACGTGCGTGCCGGGGATGTTGGTGATGGCAGCAGGGATCTGCTCCTGGCGGACGGTGGAGGCGATGACGAACGCCTTGGGTCCGTTGGCCTGCACCTTCTTCTGGTAGGCGGCGGCGTCGATCTTCATCAGCGCCGCCAGATCGCTGGCGGCGGTCATCCACTCGGATTCGATGACGGCGCCCTTGTCGAGCCCCACCTCGTACATCGCGAGTTCCTCGACGAGCGCCAGCCCGTCGGCGCCGTTGATCGGCGCGCGCTTGGCCTCGGCTTGGGTGTGGCGGAGGCGGGTGTCGCTGGTGAGATCCGGGTGGATCAGCGTGGGCGACCAGTCGAGGCGCCATTGATCGCTGTGCCGAAGCTTCGCCGTCGTCTCGTACTTCCAGCCCTCGCGCCCCAAGTTGGGGAACTCGACGGTGATCGGGACGGTGGCGGTGTCGTCGCCGTCGTAAGCCACCTGGCCGGCGGTGAAGCTGGGGTAGATGCCGTCCATGCCGGCGAAGATCGTGGTGAGGTCTGCCTGCGCGTCGGCGGCGGCCTTGACGGTGGGGACCGTGGAGAGATCCTTGCTGCCCAGCGCGGTGACGATGGCGTTGACGGCGGTATCGGCCTTGGGGAGGTTGTTGGGTGGCGAGACCTCCGCGGTGGTCGTCGGGTCTGGGCCGGGCTTCTCGCCGCCGGGGGCGCACCCGACGAGGGCCACGGCTAGCACCACAGCGGCAGCGATGTGTCGGCGCACTCGGACCTCCCTTGATCGGTTCCCTAGGCTACCCGGGCCCGCTCACTATTTCGGGTCAGCGAAACCTGAGGGTATCCTTAAGACAGTCATCGACGTTGGCCCTGAAGGGTACCGGTGGCAGATAAGCCCCCTTCACCCGGTCAGGAGTACTGCCTTATGTCCAACGTCCCCCTGTGGGTCTGGGGAATCACCATCGTCGTGATTCTCGGACTGCTCGCCTTCGATTTCTTCTTCCACGTCCGCAAGGCGCACATCCCCACGCTGAAGGAAGCCGCCGTCTGGTCGGCCATCTACGTGGGCCTCGCCCTGGTCTTCGGCGTGCTGGTGTGGATCTTCGGCGGAGCGCAGATGGGCGCCGAATACTTCGGCGGCTACATCACAGAAAAGGCGTTGTCAGTAGACAATCTATTCGTCTTCTTGATCATCATGTCGAGCTTCGCGGTGCCCCGTGAGGATCAGCAGAAGGTGCTGCTGTTCGGCATCGTCTTCGCCCTGATCGCCCGCACCGCGTTCATCTTCGCCGGCAAGGCCATGATCGACAACCTCTCCTGGGCGTTCTACTTCTTCGGCCTGATCCTCATCGTCACTGCCGGCAAGCTGCTGGTGCCTGAGAAGGACGGCGACGACGAAGCCGACAACTTCATCATCCGTATCGCCAAGAAGTACCTGCGCACCACGGACCACTACGACGGCGACAAGCTCTTCACCGTCGAGAACGGCCGCCGCGTCCTCACCCCGATGCTGCTCGTGATGGTGGCCATCGGCGGCACCGACATCCTCTTCGCGCTGGATTCCATCCCCGCCATCTACGGCCTCACCCAGAACGTGTTCATCGTCTTCACGGCCACCGCGTTCTCCCTCATGGGCCTGCGCCAGCTGTACTTCCTGATCGACGGCCTCCTCGATCGCCTCATCTACCTCAGCTACGGCCTGGCCTTCATCCTCGGCTTCATCGGCGTGAAGCTGATCCTGCACGCCCTGCACGAGAACCAGCTGTTCTTCATCAACGACGGCCAGCCCGTGCCGGTGTTCGAGATCGAGATCACGCACTCGCTCGTGGTCATCATCGGCGCCCTCGCCGTCACGGTTATCGCCTCGCTGCTCAGCCCGCAGGGCAAGGTGCAGACGGCGGTGCGCCACGTGGATCGCCACGCCACCGCGTACCTCCACACCGACTACCACTCCACCGACGCCGAGCACGAGGCGATCTACCAGGAGATGCTCGCCGCGGTGAAGGAACTCAAGGGTCTGGATCCGGAGCGCGTCCGCAAGGCGATGGAGGAGACCGGCGCCGACGAAGCCGTGCAGAAGGCCCACGCCCTGCGCGATCAACTCAACGCCGGCTGATCCCGGGTGGGGGTGTTCGGCGCGCTCAAGCGCCTCTGGCAGCACGAGCCGTTCCGCCGGCTCCTGATCCTGCGCACCCTCAGCCAAGCCGCCGACGGCACGCTCCAGGTGGGCATGGCGAGCTACATCCTGTTCTCGCCGCAATCGCAACCCAACGCGTGGGCGATCGCCGGCGTGCTGGCGCTGACGCTGCTGCCGTTCACCGTCATCGGCCCGTTCGTCTCCCCGCTCCTCGACCGATGGCCGAGGCGCAACATCGCCCTCTACTCCGACGTGCTCCGTGCGGCGCTCGCCGTCGTCATCGGCCTCGTGGTCTTCAGCGGCGGCACCTCCGGGGTGTGGGCGGTGGTCCTCTTCGGCGCTCTGCTGGTGGCGCTCAGCGTCAACCGGTTCATGCTGGCTGGCCTGTCCGCCGCGCTTGAGCACACGGTCGACGGCGATGAGTACCTCACCGCGTCGTCGATCCTGCCGACGGTGGGCCCGCTCGGCGTCGTGATCGGCGCGGGCTTGGGCTTCGGCACGCGGCTCGCGTTCGGGGGAGTGCTCGAAGCGCATCAGGCCGACGCGATCGTCTTCGGCTTGGCCGCCCTGCTCTTCGTCGGCTCGGTGCTGACCGCCAAGGGGTTCGCCCCTCACGCCCTCGGCCCCGACGGCGCCGCCCCCGCTTCCTCGTTCCGCGGCATCGTCGCGGGCTTGGCGGAAGCCGCCGCGCACCTGCGCACGCGTCAGCCGGCCGTCCTCGGGCTCGTGCTGATGGCGGCCACCCGCCTGCTGTTCGGCCTCATCACGGTGGTGGTGATCCTCGCCGCGCGGAACCTGTGGCACGCCGTCGATCAGCCCGTGGCCGCCATGGGCGACATCACGCTGTGGGGCTTGGCCAC
>DYZF01000193.1 GCA_020741375.1 Tessaracoccus flavescens | reverse complement strand
TGCAGCGTCGCGTGGCGTTCCTTGAACTCGCTGTGGAGGAACTTGGCTTGGGTGACCGGGTTGAGGTGGTTCGTGGTCGCGCTGAGGAGACCAAGCGTCGCTTCGACGTCGTCGTGTGCCGCGCCGTCGCCCCACTGGAGAAGCTGCTCAAGTGGACCGCTCCCCTGTGCGGAAAAACTGGAGCGCTGGTCGCGCTGAAGGGCTCGTCCGCCGAGGATGAGGTCCGAGCGGCCGCGCCGGTGCTGAAGAAGCTCGGCTTGGCTGCTGAGGTGCTGGAACTGTCGGTCGCGCCTGGGATCGAGCCGACGCGCGCCATCCGCGTCTCCGCCTGAGTCATTCAGCCGTCCCGCCGAAGCTGCCCGCGCCTTCGTCAGACCAGCGGTGTGCTCGGCGAGCGGGCTCTCTGGGCTCGGGTTGTGGAGCGTGGTTTGATACGCGGATCTCGCCCGCTACTCAACCAGCGCAGGTGGGCTTCGCGGGCTGCTCTACCAACGAAGACAGGTCGATCCCTCAGCGCAGACCGAGGGAGTGTGACGGAGGGCGCGTGCGTAGTGGACTGAGATGTCCTCTGCACCAAGGGGGCGTAAAGCCGGCGGAGGAACCGGATCCGAGCGCTTCAGAATGGACTCAAGTGGCTCCGTTTCACGTGAAACGTTGCAGCTGGCGGCTGGCGGCGTCGCGCCGCGCCTGATTGTGGCCGGGATCAACAAGCGCCTCCATCCGGATTCGTGGCTACCTCCGGACTTGGGTAGAGTCAGTGCGAACCTTTAGGAGGACCGATGGCGTTGTTCTTCCGCAAGCGGAAGCCCCAGCTCGACGATCAAGAGCTGTGGAAGGAGCACACCAACGTTTCACGTGAAACGGTAGCCCAACCCCGTCGGGCAGCCAGCCACGACGTTGAGTCGGAGTACGGCGACGAGATCATCGATCTCTACGAGCCCTCCCCCACCTTCCCGCGACCGTCGAAGCCCCGCGTCTTCGTCGTCGCAAACCAGAAAGGCGGGGTTGGCAAGACGACGACCACCGTCAACGTCGCGACCGCGCTCGCCATGGGCGGCCTTAACGTGCTGGTTGTCGACACCGACCCCCAGGGCAATGCTTCTACCGCGCTCGGCGTCGAACACTCGCCCGGTACCAAGGGGACGTACGAAGTCCTCATGGAGGGCATCGGCATCATTGAGCACGCTCAGCCGTCGCCACACTCCCCCAACCTGCACGTGCTGCCCGCCGCAATCGATCTGGCTGCGGCGGAACTCGAATTGGTGAACGAACGCGGCCGCGAGCACAAGATGCGCGACGCAATCGAGACCTACATCGAGGAATCCGGCGTCGACTACATTTTCTTCGACTGCCCGCCATCGCTGGGGCTGCTAACGCTCAACGCGCTCGTTGCGTCCACGGAGATCCTCGTGCCCATTCAGACCGAGTACTACGCGCTCGAGGGTGTGACGCAGTTGATGCGCACGATCAATCGCGTCAAGGGAAATCTCAACGACGATATCGAACTCAGCACCATCCTGCTCACCATGTACGACTCGCGCACAAATCTGTCACGTGAAGTCGCCGGTGAGGTGCGGAAACACTTCGCGAATCAGACGCTCGACGTGGAGATTCCACGCGCAATCAAGATCGCTGAGGCGCCCAGCTTCGGCCAAACGGTCTTGACCTACGACCCGAAGTCCAACGGCGCCAAGGCCTACCAAGCTGCGGCAGAAGAGATCGCCAAGCGAGGCGTGGAGAAGTAATGGCAGCGAAGTCATCAGCCCTAGGAAAAGGCCTCGGCGATCTGTTCGCCCGCACTGACGAGGAAGAAAAGCCCGTTGAACTGAGCGACGGCTCCACGTTTGACGAGATCCCGGTGGGCTTGATCTCGCCGAACCCACAGCAGCCGCGCACGGTCTTCGACGAGGACGATCTTGCGGAGCTGGCGGCGTCGATCGGTGAGTTTGGCGTGCTGCAGCCCATCGTCGTGCGACGAAGCGGGCGCAAGAAGTACGAACTGGTGATGGGGGAGCGACGCTGGCGCGCGAGCCAGCTGGCCGGCAAGGAGACCATTCCCGCCATCATCCGAGGGACGGATGACACCGCGCTGCTCCGCGATGCGCTCCTGGAGAACCTTCACCGGGCGAACCTGAATGCGATTGAAGAGGCCAACGCCTACGCACAACTGCTGAACGACTTCGAGTGCTCCAAAGAAGAACTCGCCCGTCGGATCCACCGGTCGCGGCCGCAGGTGTCCAACACGCTGCGCTTGCTGAACCTGCCGACGCGCGTGCAAGCCAAGGTGGCGGCCGGCGTGTTGTCTGCCGGCCATGCGCGAGCGCTGCTGGGCCTGGACGATGCGGGGGAGCAAGAGCGCCTGGCGGATCGGATCGTCGCGGAGGGACTCTCCGTGCGCTCGACCGAGGAGATCGTCGCGCTGGGGAAGAACGCGCCTGCGACGCGCACCACCACGGCGAGGGGGCCGCGCATGCCATCCGAGCGCGAGCGCGAACTTCAGAGCCAACTCAGCGATCACTTCGATACCCGGGTCAAGGTGAACATCGGCAGAAACAAGGGCAAGATCACCATCGAGTTCGCCTCGGGTGAGGATCTGGACCGGATCATGGCCATCCTCGACGGCAAAACGCTGTAACGGCAAACAGATATAAAAATAAACCCACACATAGATAAATCGACAAATAACTAAAACCGCTGGAATCAGCGAAGAGGAGTGCTGCTGTCATGGCAGAGGAAATCACTGAGGACGTCACCCTCATCGACAAGGAGGACATCCAGGGGGTGAAGTCGGCCCTGACGCGCTACCGCGTGATGGCGTGGGTCGTCGGCGTGCTGCTCGTCGTTCTGATCTTGATCGGCATGCCCCTGAAGTACATCTGGGGTGACGGACGCGTCGTCATGTGGACCGGCATCCCGCACGGATGGCTCTACATGGTGCTGCTGATCACGGCCTACGATCTTGGGCGCCGCGTGAAGTGGTCGCTGAAATGGTTCGTCCTCATCATGCTGGCCGGCACCGTGCCGTTCCTGTCGTTCGTTGCCGAGCACTTCGCGACGAAGAACGTTCGTCGCAGCATCGCGGCGTCGGAGGCAGTCGCGGCTTAAGAGTCCGGTTAGGTGCGGGTGGTTTCGATACGCCCGGCGGCTTGGCCGCGCAGACTACTCAACCAGCGGTCATCTGCGGCCTGCTCGATCAGCGGTGATTGCATGCTGGTCAGCTGGCCGATGCGCCCTTCGTCAGCACCGCGCGAACTCGTCGTGGGCGTGCTGGTCAGGGAGCGATTGTCGCGTCCTGCTGGGTCTCTACAGCGGCCTCCTCAGCCGCTGCCAATTTGGCGAGCCTCTTGGCCTCGTCCTGCGCGAAGCCGCGGGCTCCGAAGAAGCCAAAGGCGATCGCCCCAGCCGCGAACACCCACCACTGGAGCGCGTAGCCGCGGTGCGTGGCCGAGCCCTCGGCCTCTGGGAGCACGACGGGGGCGGGGGAGAGGCCCTGGGCGGCCGCGTCGGCCTCCTCGAGTGTCACGTAACCGGCGATGAGCGGCGCTGGCCACGCCTGGGCAAGCTCCTGGACGCGCAGCGACGCCATATCCGCGGACACTGAGGCCGGATCGTCGGCCTTGGTGTCCGGGGCCAAGAAGATGCCGGTCACGTCGTGGTCGCCTTCGGGGGCGGGCGGAACGGCACCGTCGGCGAGACCCCGCACCACCGTGAGGTAGCGGCCGTCCTCCAGCTCCATCGCCGTCGCGACGCGAAGCTCCGCTGCATCGGTGCCGACGATCACCTCATGCTCCGGGAGGTACTGCCCGGTGAAGAAGACGTGGCGGCCGTAGATGTCTTGCACCACGCCGTCGGAGGCGACGGCGTCGGGCAGCGACACGGCGGGCTCCGCCGCGCGCTCAGCCGAGACGTCGCGCGTAGATTCCTGATACGACGACATCTGCCACAGGCCAAGCAGGAGCATGATCCCCGCGACCACGAAACCCGCGAGGATGATCAGCGCCTGCTTGACCTTGAGGCTCACGAATCAGCCCTCGCCTGATCCACGAGAGAGACGAAGATGTCGCTCAGCGAACGCCCCGACGCCTCGATGGCCAGTGGCGCCAGCGACGTCTCCGTCATGCCGGGAGCCACGTTGCCTTCGATGAAGTGAGGCACGCCAGCGGGGTCGACGATGATGTCGATCCGTGAGAGGTGCCTAAGGCCCAGCGCCTCGAAGGCGTCCACGGCCAACCGGCCGGCGGCGTCGAGCACCGCGTCGTCCAGTTCCGCGGGCGTCACGAAGCGCGTGGTGCCGGCGGTGTAGCGCGATTCGTAGTCGTACACACCCGACTGCGGGCGAATCTCGACCGCTGGCAGCGCCACCGGGCCGTCGCCCTCGTCCAGCACCGTCACGGCGACCTCGGTGCCGTCCACGAAGGACTCGATGACCGCGACCGGCCCGTAGGCGTATGCCGCGACCAGCGCCGCGGGCAGAGCCGCCGCGTCGTCGACCTTCGTCACACCGAGCGCCGATCCACTGCGCGACGGCTTCACGACGAGGGGGTAGCCGATCTGTTGCCCGATGCCGTCCATCAGCGTCTGGGCGCCGAGCTCGCGGAAGATATCGTGGGGGAGCGCGATCTGTCGCGGTGTCGTCAGCCCTGCCGCACGCACCACGGAGGTGGCGATCGACTTGTCGAAGGTGAGCCGCGACGACGCACCGGTGGGGCCGATGAACGGCACACCGAGCACCTCCAGCACCTCCCGGAGAGCGCCGTCCTCACCGACGCCGCCGTGCAGCATCGGCAGGACCACGGCGTTCTCGGTGCGCGACACCAGATCCAGCAGGTCTGCATTCATATCGGTCTCGACGACGGCCTGGCCAGCGTCACGAAGCGCCTGAGCCACCCGACGTCCCGACCGCAAAGACACGTCGCGCTCGTGGCTCAAGCCACCTGCGATCACGATGACGGTCATGCGTTTCTCCTTGTCAGCTCAGGTCTGGGCCGGGGCCGGCTGGCCTGCGAGGTTGGGTGGGGGAGTGGCTGAGGCCGAAGGTGTCCATGACCTCCAGCTCGCGGCGGACGACGTCGGCGAAGCGACGCACGCCTAGTTCGATGCGATCCGGGGGAGGGAAGCAGAACGACAGGCGCACGTTGCGCGCGCCCTGACCGTCGGCGTAGAACGCACCGCCGGGAACGAACGCCACCCGGGCGTCGACGCCGCGCGGCAGCATGGCCTGCGTATCGAGGCCCTCGGGGAGCGTCACCCAGACGAAGAACCCACCCGCCGGTCGCGTCCACGACGTGCCCGAGGGCATCACCTCGTCGAGCGTGGCGAGCATCGCGTCGCGGCGGAGCCGGTACATGTCCTTGAAGACGGTGACCTGGCCCTTCCAATCGTGGTTGGCCAAGTAGTTTCCGATGGCGAACTGGCTGAACACCGGCGGGCACAGCGTCGCCGACTCCTGAGCCAGCACCAGCTTCTCGCGCACCGCGTGCGGGGCGAGCACCCAGCCAACGCGGAAGCCGGGGGCGAACGTCTTGGAAAACGAACCAAGGTAAATGACGTTGTCATTGGCCGATCGCATCGCGGGAATCGGGTCCGCGTCCAGCGACAGCAGGCCGTAGGGGTTGTCCTCAACCACGAGCACGCCGTCGGCCTCGCATGCGGCGATGATCTCCTCACGGCGCGACCACGGTTGGGTCACGCCGGACGGGTTGTTGTAGTTCGGGATGGTGTAGAGGAACTTGACGCGCTTGCCCTCTGCCTTAAGGCGGGTGACGGTTTCGCGAAGCGCGACGGGGTTCAGGCCGTTCTCGTCGGAGGCGACGTGCACCACTTCCGCCTGATAGCTGAGGAAGGTGCCCAACGCGCCCACGTACGACGGCGATTCCGCCAGAATCACGTCGCCCGGGTTGATGAAGATCCGCGTCACCAGATCGAGGCCCTGCTGCGATCCGGCTGTGATCACCACGTCGTCGGGATGCGCGGAGATGCCCTCCAAGGCCATGACGTCGAGGATCTGCTCACGGAAGCCGGGCTCGCCTTGGCCTGAGCCGTACTGCATCACCTGCATGCCGTTGGTGGCCACCATCTGGGCCATCGATTCGCCGATGTCGGCGAGGGGCAGGTCCTTGATGTTGGGCATGCCGCCCGCGAGCGACACGATCTCGGGGCGATTCGCTACGGCGAAGAGAGCTCGGACTGCGGAGACCCGCATGCCGTTGGTGCGCTCTGCGTAGTTGTCGACGAACCGGTCTAGCCGGGTGTCGTGTCGAATCTGGTCGGTCACTGTCCTTGCCTGCCGTCAGGGACCCGTTGAGCTGGGGTCGCTGCGGCCAAGACTATCGCGCCAGCGCGGTGCTGAATTCAGCGAGTAGCGGTGCGAGCCGCGTCTCGGGCACTTCCGTCACCGCGAGCAGGAGGAGAGCGGCGTCGTCCTCGAGGGTGGCGCAGGCGGCGCGGTTGGTGTCGATCGACTTGCCGCACATCACACCGTCGGTGCCGGGGCGCTCAGCGGCGGCTTCGATGCCGGCGTCGGTGAGGAACGTCGAGAGGTCTTCCACCGGCCAGGTCATAGCGAACACCAGGCGGTCCGTGCCGTCGAAGTAGTTGGCCCGCGCGATCTTCTGATTCGCTGGCGCCGGGCCCTCAGATTCCACCTTCTCGCCGGCGACAAACTCGCCCACCGCCGTCGGCGCCTCGAAGACGAACGACGGTGACGGCGTCGGCGATTCCGTGGGGGTTTCCGAGGGCTGGGGGCGCGAGCTGCGCCCGAGGGAGGATCCGACGACGATGGCCAGCGCCACCAAGAGCGCAGCCAAAACCAGCGCCGTCGCCTTCACCCACGTGGGGATCGGCGCCGGCGCAGGTGGCTCGACGGAGGCAGGCTTCCACCCCTCAGGGGTGGGCTGCGATGAGGGTTCGCTCATCAACGGAGCTCGTCGATGGCCTTCTTCAATGCGCCCTTCGTCTTGCCTCCGGACAGCGACTTGGCCACCCGTCCGCCCTGGAAGAACTGCAGCGTGGGCAGCGACAGAACGCCCTGTTCCGCGGCGAGGTTCGGGTTGGTGTTGGTGTCCACCTTCACGAACTTCACGTCGCCGTACTCGTTGGATAGCTCCTCCAGGATGGGGGCCATCTGCTTGCAGGGGGAGCACCAGTCAGCCCAGTAGTCGACGACGACCAAGCCGTCAGCCATGAGGACCTCGTCGACGAACGTCTTCTCGGTCACGTCAGTGGTTGCCATGGATGCCTCTTTCGAAGTGGGTGGGAACTAGACGAGTGTAGACGCTGCGTCCTCGAGCGCCGAAAGGTACCGCTCTGCGTCGAGGGCGGCGGAGCAGCCGGAGCCCGCGGCCGTGATGGCCTGACGGTAGGAGTGATCGACGAGGTCGCCGCAGGCGAAGACGCCCGGAACGTTGGTGGCGGTGGTGCGGCCCTCGACGAGGACGTAGCCCTCGGCGTCGAGATGCACCTGATCCTTGACCAGCTCGGAGCGCGGATCGTGGCCGATGGCGACGAAGACGCCGTTGACGTGGAGATCGCGGGTTTCGCCGGTGACGGTGTCGGTGAGCGTGATGGATTCGACGGAGTTCTCACCGTTGATCGCGGTGACGGCCGAGTTCCAGGCGAACTCGATCTTGGGGTCGCGCTCGGCGCGTTCGGCCATGATCTTGGAGGCGCGCAG
>DYZF01000192.1 GCA_020741375.1 Tessaracoccus flavescens | reverse complement strand
GGGCGAGATCGCGCCACGACGTGCCGTGCCCCGGGAGCCGCGGCGCGACGACGCGAGCCCCGTCCCAGCCGTCGGCGGGCTGCGCCAGCGCTTGTGCCCACGGAAGGATAGACTGCACCGATCCTGTGAAGCCGTGGCTCATCACGACGCCGATCGAGCCTGTCCCTCCTCGGTAGGGCCGGGCGGTGGGGGCTACTGGATGGCTCGTGCTGCTCACGACACAAGGCTACTTCGTGGTCGGTGGCCGAGGGCGGTAGGAGCACTAGACTGCCGCCCATGTGGTACAAGCTCTTCAAGCTCTCGATCTTCCGCCCGTTGGTGAAGTTCGGTTACGGCACCCGCGTGATCGGGCGCGAGAACTTCCCGATGGAGGGCGGAGCCATCTTGGCGAGCAACCACCTCGGCGCCCTCGATTCGCTGGTCATCCCCGCGATGATGCCGCGCCAGATCACCTTCCCCGCCAAGGCTGAACTTTTTGCCGGCGATCGCGGCATCGGGTCCAAGATCGTCGCCTGGTTCCTTCGCGCCGTCGGCCAAGTCCCGCTGGACCGCAGCGGTGGCCGGGCCAGCGCCCAGGCGCTCGGCTCCATCTCCGACGTGTTGGCCAACGGGGGAGTCGTCGGCATGTACCCGGAGGGCACCCGCTCTCCCGACGGCCGGCTCTACAAGGGCAAGACGGGCATGGCCCGCGTCGCGCTCCAGAACCGAGTGCCCGTGATCCCGGTCGGTGTGGTGGGAACCAAGTCGCACAAGGGGCCGTTCGGCATCCCGTGGGCCAAGCGTCCGGTGGTGATCATCGGCAAGCCCATCGACTTCTCCGAGTTTGCGGACACCCCCGGCAACACCCAGGTGCTCCGCTACGTCACCGACGAAACCCTGGCAGCGATCCAGCAGTTGACCGGGCAGGAGTACGCAGACGTGTACGCCTTCCGGGTCAAGGGCGGAGACCTCAAGGAAGTTGGCTCCGACGAGTTCCTGACGGCGCGGCCGGGCGACGGTGTGAAGCCCATGCTCGAAGCCGCGGGTGGCAGTGACTGAGCAGACCCCCGTGGCCGCAGGCCTGCGCTGGATCCGAGCACAGGCCATTTGGTTCCGCGAACGCGACGACGTCCTCGGGCGCGTCTACTCGGTGGTGGAGGTGGCCCGTGGGCTGACTGGCGTGCACGCAGTGCTGGTCAACCTCTTCCTCGTGCTGCCGCGCAGCACCAACGGAATCGGCGTCGTCGTGGCGTCCATTGCGCTTGTTTTCTGGCACACGTGGATCTCGTACCGGATGCGGCGCACCTATCGGCGCACCACCCGAGCACACTTGGCCGATCTGGGCGTCACGCTCACCATCGCGCTCACCACAGTGCTCGTTGTGCCACCGGGGGCGGCCCCCCTCACGCTCGCCGGGTATTGGCTCGGCGGCGCCGCCATGTACGTGGCGATCCTGCGCAGCACCGCGTGGGGTGTGGCGTTCGCCGTCGCCTCCGCGCTGGCCATCGTCGTGGTGCCCAGCCACTTCACGTTCGAACGCATCGGCGTGGCCTTCATCATCGTGTTGCTCACCGCCTGCTCCGGCGTCCTCATCTCCCAGTTTCGGGCGACGATGATCGAGCAGGAGCAGGAACGCATCCGCAGCGCCGCCCTCGCCGAGCGCGAGCGGCTGTCTCGCATCGTGCACGACGGCGCGCTGCAGGTCTTGGCGCTCGTCGAGCGTGAAGGGCCGGGCTTGGGGTCGAGGGGAGTCCGGTTGGCCGCCCTGGCCCGCGAGTCTGAGGCCCAGTTGCGTTCGCTGCTGCAGGACCGCGAGGTGGTGGACGTCGAGCGCACGAAGCACATCGATCTGGCGACGGCTCTCGACAAGTACCAATCGGCGCGGGTGACCGTCTCAACCATGGCCAGCAGCGTCATGGTGCCCCGCATGCTGGCCGACGACGTGCAGGCGGCGCTGGCCGAGATGCTGAAGAACGTCGAGGAGCACGCCGGCCCCGACGCGCAGGCCTGGATCCTGCTGGATCAGGAAACCGACGACGAAGTGATCCTGTGGGTGCGCGACAATGGCACGGGCATGAGCGCCGATCAGGTCAGCTTGGCCGCGCAGAGCGGCCGGATGGGCATCCGAGATTCCATCGTTGGCAGAATGGCCGCCATCGGCGGCTCGGCGATCCTGAAATCGTCGCCGGGCTCGGGCACCGAGTGGGAGCTACGGTTCCCGATCGACGTAGAGGCAGTGGAGCTGGACGAATGACGGAGCTACAGCGCAAGCGCGTGATGCTGGTGGACGACCATCCCATGTGGATCGACGCTCTGAGCGAGGACCTCACCGAGGTGGGCTTCGAGATCGTCGCCGTCGCCAAGAACGGCACCGAATGCTTGTCGCGAGCCAGGGCGACGCGCCCCGAGATCATCGTCATGGACCTGCAGATCCCGGAGCCCGACGGCGCCACCTGCATCGAGATCCTGCTGCAGGAGTTTCCCGACGTGCACGTGCTCGTCATGTCCGCCTCCGGTGAGCGGGCCGACGTCCTGCGCGCCATGAAGGCGGGGGCCAAGGGCTATCTCGTGAAGTCGGCGTCCAAGGAGGAGCTGATCGACGGCGTCCAGCGCACCGCCATCGGCGACGCCGTCTTCACCCCGGGGCTCGCCGGCTTGGTACTGGGCGAGTTCCGTCGGATGGTCACCGTCGCGAAGTCGCACAACGAAGAGGGCCCCGTGCTCACCACGCGCGAGGTGGAGGTGCTGCGTCGAGTGGCGAAGGGGTTGGCCTACCGCGAGATCGCCGACGAGCTCTTCGTCTCCCACCGCACCGTGCAGAACCATGTCCAGAACGTGCTGCGCAAGCTGCAGCTGCACAACCGCGTGGAGCTCACCCTCTACGCCATCGACCAAGGCCTCCACGACCCGAACTCCTGAGCCGCCACCGACGCCGTCGCGGCTGGATGAGTTTGAGCAATTAGATCGGCTCGATGCTCCGACACGCCGTGGGACGCGTCCAAGAGGCCAACGAACCCATCTAATTGCTCAACGCCCCCGGCGGCTGAACGCCGTGGTGTCCACGGCTGGGCGTCTGAGGGAGAGCTCACCTTGCCGTTGGGAGTAACCTGACCTGCATGTCGACGATCATTTCCCGGGATGAACTGCGCGCTCTGCCCTTCGTGCAGCAGCCCACCTACCCGGATCAAGCAGCCCTCGACAAGACGATCGACGCGCTCGAAGCCCTCCCGCCGCTGGTGTTCGCGGGGGAGTGCGACGACCTTCGCGACAAGATGGCCGACGTGGCCGAGGGCCGCGCGTTCCTGCTACAGGGCGGCGACTGCGCCGAGACCTTCGAGGCTGTGACCGCCCAGAACATGAAGTCCAAGCTGCTGGTGCAGCTCTCCATGGCCGTGGTCATGACCTATGCCGCGCAGGTGCCCGTCGTCAAGGTGGGGCGCATCGCCGGCCAGTACGCCAAGCCCCGCTCGAAGAACGACGAGGTGCGCGGCGACGTCGCGTTGCCCGCCTACCGCGGCGACGCCATCAACGGCTTTGAGTTCACGCCCGAATCGCGTGCGCACGATCCCAACCGACTGCTGCAGGTCTACAACTCGTCGGCCGCCACGCTCAACCTCGTGCGCGCCTTCGTCAAGGGCGGTTTCGCCGACCTGCGCGGTGTGCACACCTGGAACTCCGAGTTCGTCCGCGACTCGTCCGTCGAGGCCGAGTACGAAGAGCTGGCCGCCGAGATCGACCGCGCGCTGGCATTCATGGTTGCCTGCGGCGTCCACGCCGACGCGCTCAGCACCGTCGATTTCTACGCCAGCCACGAGGCGCTCCTGCTCGAGTACGAGCGCGCCCTCACCCGCGTCGATTCCCGCTCGCAGGAGCTCTACACCACCTCCGGCCACATGCTCTGGATCGGCGAGCGCACCCGCCAGCTCGACGGCGCCCACGTGGAACTCCTGAGGCGAGTGCAGAATCCGCTGGGGGTCAAGCTCGGCCCGACGACGTCGCCCGAGCAGGCCGTCGCGCTGGCAGACAAGCTCGACCCAGACCACACGCCGGGCCGGTTGACCTTCATCACCCGCATGGGCGCCGGGCGCGTTCGCGAGGCCCTTCCGCCGGTCATCCAGGCCGTCGAGGCCACCGGCCGCAAGGTGGCGTGGGTGTGCGACCCGATGCACGGCAACACGTTCGAAGCCGCCAACGGCTACAAGACCCGCTCGTTCACCGACGTCGCCGAAGAGGTCCACGGCTTCTTCGACGTCCACGAGCAGCTGGGCACGTGGCCGGGCGGCCTGCACGTCGAGCTCACCGGCGACGACGTGACGGAGTGCGTCGGCGGCATTCGTAACCTCGTGGAAGAGGACCTCTCCAGCCGCTACGAGACCGTGTGCGACCCGCGCCTCAACCGCAACCAGTCGCTGGAGCTGGCGTTCACGGTCGCCAAGCGCCTGCGCTCCGGTCGCCTCAACCGGGTGAACCCGGTGCAGGAGTTCAAGGCCAAGGAACTGTGATCGACCTTCGCAGCGACACGGTCACCCGGCCGTCGGAGCGGATGCTGGCCGCCATGGCCGCCGCGCCGGTGGGCGACGACGTGTACGGCGAGGATCCAACCGTCCTGAGATTGCAGTCGCGCGTCGCGGAGCTCTTCGGCAAGGAAGACGCACTCTTCTGCGCCACCGGTTCGCTGGCCAACCTGCTGGGCATCTGGCTGCACGTCCGCCCGGGCACAGAGGTGCTGTGCGACGCCTACGCCCACATCGCCCGCGCGGAGATGGGCGCCCACGGCGCGCTCCATGGTGTCACGATGCGCACGTGGACCTCCGATCGTGGTCGCGTCGTGGCCGCCGACGCCCTGGCGCTCGCCGCCATCGACTGCGGGCCCTATCTCGTGGAGACCGCCTGCATCGCAGTCGAGGACACCCACAACTTCGGCGGCGGCACGGTGCAGGACTTCGGCGAGCTGCGCGCGCTCAGCACCGGCGCCCGCGAGCTGGGCCTCGCCCTGCACCTCGACGGCGCCCGCCTGGCCAACGCCTGCGCCGTCAACGGCAAGAGCCCGGCCGACTACGGCGAGCTCTTCGACACCGTCAGCCTCTGCCTGTCCAAGGGGCTCGGCGCCCCCGTCGGCAGCGTCCTCGTGGGCTCGGCCGAAGAGATGGCGCGTGCCCGCGAGCAGCGCAAGCGCTTGGGCGCGGGCTGGCGTCAGGCCGGCGTGCTCGCCGCGGCGGGTCTCGTGGCGCTGGAGGAGCAATTCGAGCGCGTTGCCGACGATCACGTCGCCGCCCGCGCGTTGGCCGACGCGGTGGCCGAGCTGGCGCCGTCGGCCGTGCAGGTGGAAACGGTTGAGTCCAACATCGTCATGATCCAGGTACCCGACTCCGCGGCCCTCGCCGCGACGCTACGTGACGATGGCGTGCTGGTCAGCACCATCGGGCCGCGCACGATCCGCGTCGTGACGCATCTGGACGTCAGCGTGGAGGAGTGCCGCACCGCCGGACGACTCATCGGTCAGGCACTGACCGCCAACTGAGCGACGGCGTCGCTAGGCCTCGAGCTGCGGCACCGGTCGCGGCCAGGCCCCGAGCTGCTGCCACACGAAGTTGGGCACGTGGCCGAAGAATCCGAACAGGAAGCTGGATGCCCAGTCGATCTCGTCGACGCTCCAGTCGGCGCCCTCTCCGATCCTGACCACGCCGTTCGACTCGATCAGGAACCCGGGCGGGTTGGCCCGCATGAGGTACTCCATCTGCTGCTGGTGCATCACGTCGGAGGCGAACTTGGAATCGCCGCAGCGCACCTTGAAGCGGCTGTTGAACTCCTCCCACTCGAAGCGCTGCCACGCGCCGACGATGCCCCAGTTGACCGACAGCGCGGGGAAGGGGAACGTGGTTCGGAACTGGCACAGCGTCTCGCGGTGGTTGTGCGTCGTGGTGTGCGTGCGCCCCTCCGAGTCCGTGCGCGTCGATCTGGTCTGCCAGCGATGGGTGAGCCGGACGAAGGGGATTCTGGAGTTTGGGCTGACGATGATGTCGTGGGCCTCGTGGTTGAACCCGCCGAGCGTGGCGTCCACATAGTCGAGATAGGAATCGTCGCGGGCGATGTAGGTCCAGTGCGGACGGCCCACGAAACTGAGCCCCTCAGGTGCCGGTGGACCCTCCAACTGTCCGGCGGCGGAGCTCAGAAACGACGACCGAACCGACGC
Organism: Tessaracoccus flavescens; assembly: GCA_020741375.1. Classification (GTDB taxonomy): domain Bacteria; phylum Actinomycetota; class Actinomycetes; order Propionibacteriales; family Propionibacteriaceae; genus Arachnia; species Arachnia flavescens_A. The sequence continues at coordinate 2,192 of DYZF01000192.1, read as the reverse complement.
CAGCGTCTCAATGGACGCGGCCAGTTCGTCGGCACCCTCCGGTGAGCCGGTCAGGACGATCGAATCGTGATCCACCGTGATCGGGGCACCGCCGTCAGGGGACGCCAGCTGCGCCGGCTGCAGCGACCGGCCGAGCGGCATCCGCACGATGTAGCCGGGGCTGCGCCACTCGGACGTCTCGTACTTGAAGGCGGAGAAGGGTGTGCCGTCGCCGGCCCGGCCGACGATCTGATCGTCCACCCGGCGCTGAAACCCGCTGCCGAACGGCGGATGGTTTAGGCCGAAGGCCACGCTGATGTCTGGCCGGTCGACGAACTGCCACCCCCGCTCCTTCAGCGACTGGATGTACTGGTGGCGCTGAAAAGCCCACACGCCGAAGATCACGACGGCGACGCCCGCGATCACCGCGAGCAGCAGCATCAATTCAGGCATCAGGCCCCTCCGTGACCAGTATCGCCCAGATCCTCGACCACGTCATCGGCCGTTCGTCCACGCTCACCAGGCAGGACGGCCAAGAGTAGACCGATCACCACCAGCGAGCCGCCCACGAGCAGCGAGGCTGTGAACAGTTCGAATCCCCAGGCGACGGCCAGGCCGGCCGCCCACACGGGTTCGGAGCACATGATGACCGCGGCGGGTGTGGCCGCGACGATGCTCTGCGCCCACGTCTGCGTGAGCAGCGCGATCGCCCCGCTCACGACGCCCAGATACAGCAGGGGCCACCACGCCGACGGGTCCGTCGGGAGTGGCTCGCCCAGGGAGGGCCACATCACCATCCCGGCCGCGCCGCCGGCGACAGCCTGCATGACGATCAGGTGGGAGAGGTTCCGGCGGGTGACCCGCCGGCCCAAGAAGACGATGTGCACCGCATACAGGAGGGCGCCGATCAGCGAGACGATGACGCCGAGCCGGAGGTCGGAGGCCTGACCCGTCTGGCCCACCGCCAGCACAGAGATGCCGGCCACCATGACGATCACCGCGACCCACGTCGTCCACGGCTGCCGTTGCCGGAACAGCACCGCCACGATCACCGCGGTGAACAGCACGTAGGTGGCGGTGAGGAATCCGCTCATGGAGGGAGCGATCAGCCCCAACCCGATCGTCTGGGTGGCGAGCGCCGCGGCGAAAATCAGCCCCAGAGCCGAGCCCCACACCAGATCCGCCACCGGCATGCGAAGTTGCCGGATGAACACAACCCCCAGCACCGCGCCGGTGATGATGAGCCGGGCCGCGACCACGGCCAGCGGGCTCAGATGCTCGAAGGCGCCCTTGGTGACGACGAAGGAGCCGCCCCACGCGGCCGCCGTCGCGAGCAGCGCCACGAGGGCGAGCCAGCGGGTGGTCACGCGACGAACAGGATGACGGTGGTGCCCACGGCCACCTCGGTGCCGGCGGCCGGGTTGGTGCCGGCGGCGACGTTGAGGGGGATGGGGAACTGGTTGGCGCGTTCTACGGTGACCTTGAGATCGAGGTCCTCCAGCATCTTCTGCGCCTCTTCGCCCGACTTCATCGCGACGTCCGGGATCGTCACCATGACCGGTCCGATGGAGCGGACGACGGTGATGACGTCGCCACGCTTGCCGTTGCCGTCGCGGGGTGTTTGCGTGATGATCTTCCCTGCCTCGACGCTGGCGGAATTCTCCTCCTTGACATCAACCTCGAACCCGGCCTCCGTGAGGGCGGCGGTCGCGGCCTTCGCGTCGGTGCCGGTGTAATCCTTGATGCCGATGGGTTCCGGACCCTTGGAGACGGTCAGGTTGATCGGAGTCTTGGGTTTGAGCTGGGCGCCCTCCTCCTGCGACGCGCCGAGCACCTGACCGGCGGGGGCGGTTTCGTGCCACTGCTCGGTCACCTCACCGACGGTCATCTTCCCGTTCAGGATGGCCTGTTCGGCCTGCTCTCGGGTGATGCCCGCGACTGCTGGCATGGGGTACCGCTCCGGGCCCTTCGACATGATCAGCGTGACGGCCGAGCCGCGCAACAGCCGATCGCCGGTGGTCGGGCTGCTTCGAATGACGACGCCCGCCGCCACCGTCTCCGAATACTCGCTGGTGGACGCGGGCTCCAGATCGTTGGCCTGGAGCGCCTCGCGGGCACGGGCCTCGTTGAGGTTGACGGTGGTGGGCACCGTCGTGAACCGGCCGGACATCCACCACCACGATCCGACGCCGGCGCCGGCGGTGAGCAGCAGC
>DYZF01000191.1 GCA_020741375.1 Tessaracoccus flavescens | reverse complement strand
GCCGTCGCCGCCGAAGCGCGACTGCAGAACGCTCGCCCACGTCCGGCCGACGTGATCGTCGGAACACAGCGCTGCGAGCGCCATGCGCAGGTCGCCGGGAGGGAGGCAGTTGAACTCGTCGCGCAGCCGGCCCGAGGATCCGCCGTCGTCGGCGACCGTGACCACCGCGGTGAGCCTGTCCGTGACGCGCCGCAGCGCCGTCAGCGACGCCGACAACCCATGGCCACCGCCCAAGGCCACAACCTTGGGCAGCCGATGGATGCTCACTCCTTCCCCAAGTCTCGGTGGAGGATGGTGGTGGGATACCCCTTGGCCTTGAGCCTGACGGCAAGCTCCTCCCCCATCGACGTGGAGCGGTGCTTGCCGCCGGTGCAGCCGATCGCCACCGTCACCTGCCGCTTCCCCTCGGCCAGATAGCCGGGAGAGACGGTGTCGATGAGGTTGACCATGTGATCTTGGAAGAGCTGTGCGGCAGGCTGCTTCAGCACGTATTGGGCGACGTCGCGGCTGAGGCCGGACTTCGGGCGCAGCTCCGGGATCCAGAACGGGTTGGGCAGGAAGCGCACGTCGAAGATCATGTCGGCGTCGATGGGCGATCCGTTCTTGAAGCCGAACGAGATGACGGAGATCTTCAGCTTGTCGGCGGCGTCGTCCCCGAAGTGGTTGACGATGCGCTGCGTGAGTTGGCGGGCCGAGAGGCGGCTGGTGTCGACGACGATGTCCGCCTTGGCGCGCAGCTCGGCGAGCAGGCGGCGCTCCCGCTGGATGCCCTCAAGGAGGCGGTCGCCGCCCTGCAGCGGCAGCGGGCGGCGGTTGGATTCCTGACGCTGCACGATCACGTCGTCGGAGGCCTCGAGGAACAAGGTGGTGATGGGCACGCCCTCGCTGCGCAGGAGGGTGAGTGCGGCCGGCAGTCGCTCGAACTGCTCGCGGGTTCGCACGTCGGCCACGACGGCTATGCGCGATACCCCGAAGCGCTTCAGCGTCTCGGTGAGTGCCGGCATCATCTCCGGCGGGAGGTTGTCGACGACGTACCAGCCGAGGTCCTCCATGGTGTGGGCCGCGGTCCGTTTACCGGAGCCGGACAGCCCCGTGATCAGGGCGAGCTCGATGGAGGCGTCGGTCATGCCCTCCAGCCTAGTCCTCGGCAGGCAGGCCGCGGGCGTGTAGCGCCTCACCGGTGCGTTGCGCGTAGGCCACGGCACCCACGACGACGGGGGTCAGGAGGAGGACCGGGTTGCGGTCGCGGCCGCGGGCACGAGCCGCATCGCGGGCGTCCTCAATGGACCCGAGGAGGTACGGGATGGAGCGGATCATCAGGGCGATCGCGAGCGCCACTTGCCGCGGGTCCACCCGGATCCAGCGCAGCGGCGCCAAGCCGGCGGCGAGCGCATCCATCAACACCGGCGTGGACGTGGTGAGCGTCAGGATCCGGGCTGCCAGCACTGCGATGAGGATGTTGCCGGGTTGCACCACCGCGCCAGCCGGGTTGAGGATCGCCACTTGATAGGCCAGCACCGCGGCCAGCATGAGCCACAGCGGCCAGCCGATCTTCAGCGCGCGTGGTGGGCCGATGCCCGAGGACCACAGCAGCAGCAAGGTGACGACGATGAACACGGCGGTGAGCCACCACTGCCCGACCAGGATGGGCGGCAGGGTGAGGGCCAGCACCAGCACGTACTTCCAGCCAACGGGCAGCCGGAAGAGCCAGCCCGGGCCGGGCTCGTAGATCCCCAGCAACGACGAGTGGACGTTCACGCCATGGCCGCCTCGTAGTGCGCGAGCGCTGCGTGCGGTTCGCCGTCGGCGATGACGCGACCACCGTCGATGACGATGACCCGCTCAGCGTCGGCCGCGAAATCCAGATCGTGCGTGGAGAAGATCAGCTGCTGCTCAAGGTCGGCGAACACACGGCGCAGCGCCTTCTTGTTGCGCAGGTCGAGCAGCGTGGTGGGCTCGTCCGCGATCAGGATCGACGGCGACACCGCCAGCACGCTAGTCAGCGCGACCAACTGCCGCTCGCCGCCGCTCAGGTCGTAAATGCTCTGGTGCGCGAGCGGCGCCAAGCCGCGCTCGTCGAGCAGTTTCATGGCTCGCGCGGTGCGCTGCTTGCGGTCCGCGACGATGCCGCGAAGGCTCAGCTCGACGTCCTCCACGGGCGTGGACATCAACAGCTGTGCGAGCGGGTCGGTGAAGACGAACCCCACTCGGCTCCGGACGGCCTTCGCGTCGCGCACCGTGTCGCGACCGTCGACGGTGACGCTCCCGGCGCTGGGCTGCCGCAGCCCGTTGAGGAGCCGCAGCAGCGTCGACTTGCCGGACCCGTTGGCACCGACCACGGCGATGCGGCGCTCGGCGAGGTCCAGGGTGATGTCGGTGAGCAGCGCGCGGTCGGCGTCGCCCCGGCGCACGGCCGGGACGATGACGCTGACATCGCGCAGGCTGATCATCGACCGAGCAGCCTCGGGAAAGCCTTGTGCACCGAGAGCGCCAGCAGGGAGGCGAGGACGAACTTCAGCAGGTCCGGCAGGACGAACACGATGTCCGCCTTGAAGGCCGCAGCGGCGTCCATGCCGCCGGCGCGCATGAGGCCGAGCATTCCCAGCGGCATGATGGCGACGAAGCGGGCGATCACCCCGCCGACGACGAACCACACCAGCGTCATGGCCGAAAGACCCCGGCGCACGGCCCAGCGGGCGACGAACCCGACGATGAGGGCCGCGACGACGAAGCTGACGACGTAGCCGCCGGTGAGCCCGAACAGCACGCCGGGGCCTGACTTGCCGCCCGAGAAGATCGGCAGGCCTGCCGTGCCGGCCACGACGTACAGGAGAACCGCCAGCGCCCCGCGCCACGGACCGAGGCAGAGGCCGGCCAACGCGACGCCGATGAGCGGGAACGAGAAGGGGACGGCGCCGATCATGACGGTGGGGATCAGGGCGAGTGCGCCGATGAGGGCGGCGAAGACGGCGACGTAGGCGACGTCGGTGGGGGCAAAGGATCGCGTGGATGCGGCCTGGGTGCTCATGGAGGACTCCTTCGTGTCAGGAGACATCTAACACCGCCTCTTGAACAGTGTTCAAACCGGCCCCGGTGAGGATCACAGTTCGGTCACCTCACCCGTGGTCAGGTTGATCGCCTCGCCGCCCGTCCCGGCCACCGCTGCCTTGACCGAGGCCGCGAGCACAGGGCCGAACCCGGGCACTTCCGCGATCTCGTCGACGGTGGCCTGGCGCAGCTTCCGCAGGCTGCCGAAGTAAGTGAGCAGCGCCTTGCGCCGCAGCTCCCCCAAGCCCGGGACGTCGTCCAGCACGGATTCCACCACGTGCTTCGCCCGACGCGAGCGGTGGTGGGTGATCGCGAAGCGGTGCGCCTCGTCGCGCAGCCGCTGCAGGAGGTACAACCCCTCGGAGGCGCGGGGCAGGATGAGCGGGTACTCCTCCCCCGGCACCCACAGTTCCTCCAGTCGCTTGGCGAGGCCGCACAGGGCGATTTCGCCGTCGAGCCCCATCTCGCGCAGCACCGCGGCCGCGGCGTTGACTTGCGGGAGTCCGCCGTCGACGACGATGAGGCCGGGCGCGTAGGAGAACTTGGCGGCTTCGCCGGTGGTTGCGTCCACCTTGACGTCGGCGCGCCGGTCGTCGACGAGGCGGCGCAGGCGACGGCTGAGCACCTCGGTCATGGCCGCAACATCGTTGGACCCCTCGAAGCTCTTGATGATGAAGCGGCGGTATTCGCTCTTGCGCGGCAGCCCGTCCTCGAACACCACCATCGAGCCCACCACTTCCTCGCCCATGGTGTGCGAGATGTCGTAACACTCGATCCTGAGCGGCGGCTCGTCCAGCCCGAGCGCCTGGGCCACCTCATCCAGCGCCAGGTTGCGGGTGGTGAGGTCTGAGGCACGGCGCAGCTTGGCCTGATCCAACGCGAGCTCAGCGTTCTTGACCACGGTGTCCAGTAGAGCCCGCTTCTCCCCACGCAGCGGCACCCGGATGCTGACTGAGGAGCCGCGCCGCTCGCTGAGGTGATCGACGATGGTGTCCTCGGCCTCCACGGAGGAGAAGATGTGCGGCGGAATCTCCAGGTCATCTGTATACAGCGTGGCGAGGAACGCCTCGAGGAGTTCGGTCAGCGGGGCATCGTCGGAGCGGTCGGCGATCCAGCCACGTTCACCTAGTATCCGACCGTCGACGACGTGGAAGACCTGAACGGCCACCTGCTGGCCGTCGTCGGCGAATCCGACGACGTCTGCCCGCAGCCCGTCGCTCAGCACCACCGAGTTCTTCTCCCGGACGCGCTTGAGCGCAGACAGCGAATCTCGCAGCACGGCGGCACGCTCGAAGTTCAAGTTGGCCGACGCGTCATACATGTCGCGCTCGATCCGACCGATGATGCCACCGGTGTTGCCGCCCATGAAGGAGCAGAAATCCTCCGCGATGGAGCGGTGCTCCTCTGCGCTCACCCGGCCGACGCACGGGGCCGAGCACTTGCCGATGTCGCCCAGCAGACATGCGCGGCCCGACGACCGAGCCCGGTTGAACACGCCCTGCGTGCACGAGCGCATGGGGAAGACCCGCAGGAGGAGGTCGACGGTCTCGCGGATCGCCCACGCCTGGCCGAACGGACCGAAGTAGCGGGTGCCGCGCTTCTTCGCCCCGCGGCCCACCCAGACCCGCGGGTATTCATCGGCCATCGACACGGCCAGCCAAGGGTAGGACTTGTCGTCGCGGTATTTCACGTTGAACCGCGGATCGAACTGCTGGATCCACGTGTATTCGAGTTGGAGCGCCTCCAACTCGTTGCGCACCACCGTCCACTCCACCTTGGACGCGGTGCGCACCATCGTCTGGGTGCGGAAGTGGAGGGCCGCCGGGTCCGCGAAGTAGGAGTTGAGCCGCTGCCGCAGGTTCTTGGCCTTGCCGACGTAAATGACGTTGCCGAACGCGTCGAAGAACCGGTACACCCCGGGGTCAGTCGGGATGGATCCCGGCCGCGGACGGTAGGTCTTCGGGTCAGCCATGCCGTTGATCTTATGCCGCCTATGATGAAGCCCATGACCGCGACTGACACGTTCCGCCGCCCGCATTGGGTGCTCCGAGGCATCGGCATGCTGCTGGCGGTGGCAGGGCTCGTCGGCGGCGCGCTACTGCTGGGGATCGCTGCCTACCAACACTTCGCGATCACATCGAACTTCCACCCGGACTACCAGGTGGACAACATCTGGGATTCAGCCTCCGGCGAGCCCCTCGTCATCCCCCAGTCCGGTGAGTACGGCGTCACCAGCCTGCGCGGTGCGCTCGAGAGCTGCACGCTCACCAGTGAGGACGGCGTCGTCATCACGCCCGTGCTGGACGAATCCATCGAGAAGCGGCCCGTGTTCCGGTTCCAGTCCCCCGCACGCAGCTACCCCACCGTCGAGTGCGCCCCGGACGACGTGTGGTTCGAGGTGTTCAAGGGTGAGGATGTGCGCTCTGCCGCCACCGGGTGGGACGGCGCCGTGCATCCGTCGCTGGTCTACCTCGGCGCGGGCGTCGCGAGCTTCGCCGTCGGGATGATCTTCTGGTCCCGCTTCGTCAAGCGCCCGCAGGACTGGCCGGCCAGCTGACCTTAGCCGCTACAGCAGCGGCTTCAGGAACTGGCCCGTGGCCGACCCCTTGACCTGAGCGATGTCCTCCGGCGTCCCGGTGGCCACGACGGTGCCGCCGCGGGATCCGCCGTCGGGCCCCATGTCGATGACCCAGTCGGCCGACTTGATGACGTCGAGGTTGTGCTCGATCGTGACGACGGTGTTGCCCTGATCCACGAGCCGCTGCAGCACCGCCAACAGCCGGCTGATGTCCTCGAAGTGCAGGCCGGTGGTGGGCTCGTCCAACACGTACAGCGTGCGGCCGGTGGACCGCTTCTGCAGCTCCGCGGCCAGCTTGACTCGCTGCGCCTCGCCGCCCGACAACGTGGTGGCCGACTGCCCCATCCGCACGTACCCCAGCCCCACCTCGGTGAGCGTCTTGAGGAACCGGGAGATGGAGTTGTGCGCCTCGAAGAATTCGACGGCCTCCGAGATGGGCATGTCCAACACCTCGGCGATGGTCTTGCCCTTGTAGTGCACCTCGAGGGTCTCGCGGTTGTACCGGGCGCCATGGCACACTTCGCACGGCACGTAGACGTCCGGGAGGAAGTTCATCTCGATCTTGATGGTGCCGTCACCCATGCAGTGCTCGCAGCGCCCGCCCTTGACGTTGAACGAGAACCGCCCGGGCATGTAGCCGCGCACCTTGGCCTCGGGGGTCTGCGCGAAGAGGGTGCGGATCTTGTCGAACACCCCGGTGTAGGTGGCGGGGTTGGAGCGCGGCGTCCGGCCGATGGGCGATTGGTCCACCTGGATCACCTTGTCGATGTGTTCCAGGCCCTCCAGCGTCTTGTGCCGGCCGGGCACGGCCTTGGCGCCGTAGATCGCCTTGGCGGCGGCCGTGTAAAGGATGGAGTTGACCAGCGACGACTTGCCCGAACCGGAGACGCCAGTGACGGCGATGAACTGGCCGAGACCGAATTCGACGTCGACGTTGCGCAGGTTGTGTTCCCGCGCGCCCCTGACCACGATCTTGTTCCCGTTGCCGGGACGGCGCACGGTCGGCACCGGGATCGCGAGCCGGCCCGACAGGTACTTGCCGGTCTTCGACTCCGGGTGCTCGAGCAACTCCTTGACGGGCCCGGACACGACGACCTCGCCGCCGCCCTCGCCGGCGCCGGGGCCGATGTCGACGGCCCAGTCGGCGTTGCGGATGGTGTCCTCGTCGTGCTCGACGACGATCAGCGTGTTGCCGAGGTCGCGGAGCCGGTGGAGGGTCTCGATCAGGCGGAGGTTGTCGCGCTGGTGCAGGCCGATGCTGGGCTCGTCGAGCACGTAGAGCACGCCGACGAGTCCGGACCCGATCTGCGTGGCCAGCCGGATGCGCTGGGCCTCGCCGCCGGAGAGAGTGCCGGCCGCGCGGGACAGCGTCAGGTAGTCGAGGCCGACGTCGAGCAGGAAGTTCAACCGCTCCTGGATCTCCTTGAGCACCCGCTCGGCGATCTGCTTCTCGCGGGTGCTGAGCTCGAGGTCACGGAGGAAGTCGGCGGTCT
>DYZF01000190.1 GCA_020741375.1 Tessaracoccus flavescens | reverse complement strand
GCGGGTTCCGGGTTCCGATGGTCTACGAGGCGGTGGCCACTGGCGCCACGGGGCTGACGGTGGACGAGGTGGTGCTCTACGACACCGACCCCACTCGGCTGCGGGTCATGGAGCGGATCATCGGCGAACTCGCCCACACCCTGCCGGGCGCCCCGGTGCTGACGACGACTGACTCGCTGGACGTCGCGGTCGCGGACACGGACTTCGTGTTCGCCGCGGTCCGCGTCGGCGGCCCGGCCGGGCGCGTGATCGACGAGCGGGTCGCCCTCAATCTCGGCCTGCTGGGCCAAGAGACGATCGGCCCCGGCGGCCTCGCGTACGCACTGCGCTCCATCCCTGTGGCACGGGAACTCACGGACGCCGTCAAACGGCTCGCGCCCAACGCGTGGGTGATCAACTTCACCAACCCCGCCGGCATCGTCACCGAAGCCATGCGCCAGATCCTCGGCGAGCGGGTCGTCGGCATCTGCGACACCCCCATCGGCTTGGCCCGACGCGTCGGCCGCCAGCTCGGCGTCGAGCTGGACGATCCGTCGGTGGAGATCGATTACATCGGCCTCAACCATCTGGGGTGGCTGCGCGAGGTGCGGGTGGACGGCGTCAACCGTCTGCCCGAGGTGCTTGCCGATGACAACCTCCTCGACGGCATCGAGGAAGCCCGCCTCATGGGCTTCGACTGGGTGCGCCAAACCCGGGCGCTGCCCAACGAATACCTCTTCTACTACCTGTTCCCCGACGAGGCCCGACGGCGCATCCAGGCGAAGGCGACCACCCGGGGCGAGTACCTGCTGGCGCAACAGTCGCGCTTCTATCGCACCGCCGTCGATGACACGTGCTGCGCCTCCCCGCTGAACCTGTGGCGAACCGTGCTCCGCGACCGCGAGGGCACCTACATGGCCGAGGCGCGTGAGGGCGCCCGGCGTGAGGAGGACATCGCGGGCGGCGGGTATCAGGAGGTTGCACTGAGGCTGATGACGGCGCTGGCTCTGGGCGGCTCTGAGCGGATGATCCTCGACGTGGGCAACGGGCTCGACGACGGCACCCGCATCGTCCCCGAGCTTCCGGACGACATGGTGGTGGAGGTGCCGTGCGTCGTTGACCGCGACGGCGTCCACCCGCAGGCGGTTGGCCCGGTGGCCCTGGATCAGCTGGGCTTGATGGCGCGGCTTCGGGCGTCGGAACGCAAGATCCTCGAGGCTGCTGTCACCGGCAACGAGGGTGCGGCGTGGGAGGGTTTCTCCATCCACCCGCTCGTCGATTCACCGGTGCTCGGCCGCCAACTCGTCGACGGCTACAAGCGCGGTCACCCAGAGGTGGCGGCGCTCTTCGCCTGAGCCTTGCCGTCGAGCTGCTTGAGCCCGATGACGCAGCCGATGATGCCGGCGAGGAAGAGCGCCTTCAGCCAGGACATGCTCTCGTTGCCCGCGAGCACCGAGTAGGTGACCGTCAGGACGGTGCCGACGCTGGTCCACACGGCGTAGGCGGTGCCGGTGGGGATGAACTTCATGGCCTTGGCCAGCCCCACGAGCGACGCGATGTTGCTGACCAGGAAGATGACGGTGGGCACCAGATTGGTGAAGCCCTCGCTGGCGGACAGCGAGTTGGCCCACACCGCCTCGAGGACGGCGCTGAACAGGAGGACGGGCCACGCCCACTTCGCGCTCATGCCAGCACCTTCAATCCGACGACGCACACGACGATGCCGGTGAGCAGCAGCACCTTGATCAGGCTGGCCTTCTCGGCGCCGGTGATCATGGCCCATGCGACGGTGAGCGACGCGCCGGTGGCGGTCCAGACGGCGTAGGCGGTGCCGGTGGGCAGGGTGTTCAGTGCGATGCCGAGGCCGACGAGGCTGAGGACAGCGGCGACGGCGAAGATGATGGTGGGAACGCGCTTCTTCAACCCGTTCGACTGCCCTAGGGCGGTGGCCCACACGGCCTCCAACACGCCTGAGGCGATCAGGATGACCCAATCCATGACGAAGATCCTTTCAACGATGGCCAGTCTTGTCTTCACCGGGTACTGAACCGTCGTCCGGGGCGGGTCGCCGAGGCTCACCATACCTGTCAAGCGATGTGTAAACGAACTGTAAATTCCATTTACATTTACAGTTCAGCGGCGTTGAGTTTGCTGAGCCGGTCCACGATTTTCGCGGCCGGGATCCACTCAACGCGGCGGCCTCGGCGTTCAGAGTGAAGCAGCCCCAGCTCTTCTAGGCCAGCCAAATCCGATCGCGCGGTTTGAAGAGTGACGGCGTGACTCTGGGCGTGAGACTGCGCCGTGACGCGAGTCCCAGGGTCCTCGGCCGCCTTGTACACAACAGCTAGTTGTCGATGGTTCAAACCGAGGCCAGCGGTCAACTGCCGGGCGCTCAAGGCTTCTTTCTGCCTGGCTTGCACATAGTCAGAAAGCGCGGACAAGCACTTCTGAAGGACCTCGAGTTGGTGGATAAGGAAGTAGGTGACGTCACCACCATCGGTTTCCGTGTACAGGTATGCCTGTGCATATTGCGCCGGCGCCTCGACCAGGAAGCGAGACAAGGTCAAGTATTCGATGAGCCAGTGCCCTTCGCGTAGCGCTACCCAGTAGAACAGGGCTCTGGCGGTGCGACCGTTGCCATCGACGAAGTAATGGTCGTAGCCCACCATGAAGTGGGTGATGATCGCGCGGACGAGCGGATGGATCCACTGGTCGCCTTCTTCGCCTCCGTTGGCAAACCTGCACAAAGCGTCGAGTCGACCGGGTAGATCCTTCGCCGGAGGCGGCTGGTGCACCACGTCACGATCAGGGCCTTCGACGTAAACCCGGACGTCCTCAGGCGTCTGAATCCTGCCTTCATCTGCGGGGTCGTCGAGTGTGCCTTCTGTCAGGATCGCATGGACTTCCTGTACCCGCTCCGGTGTGACTGCTTCATCCTTGTGCCGTTTGATCCACTGCATCGCCGCATAGTTGTTGGACACCATGCGCTCACCCTTGGTCCTGGGAGGCCTGCTGGAACGCAGCATTTCATTGGCCAACTGGCGTGTCGTCGCAGCGCCTTCGAGCAAGCTCGACGAGATCGCTTCCTCTCGCAGTGAACTGAGCAGATATCGATTGCGCGACTCGTCGTGGAGTACGGTGGCGCTCACCCCGATGTCACCGGCCGTGTGAATCGACACTTCGTGGAGGGCCTTGTCGAGCAGGGGCGGAAGGGAGAACACGAAAGGAAACCCATCCGTCGCCCGCAGGGGGAGTTGCCTCATCACTCGGGACAGTTTGACTCCTGCCCACCACAGCTCAGCAGTCAGGCCTTCAGGCGCCGGACGACGACGCAGCTTGTCCCAATGCGGATAGCCTTCCTCGAGCCGCCCCAGCTCCACAGCGCGAAGAAACGTCGTCGGATCAGTTGCCGTGAGGACTCTGCCGATATCGGGTGGTGAGGCGGGCGTGCGCATGAGGTGAAGTGTAAACGAACTGTAAAATCCATTTACATTTACAGTTGGTTCTGTCCGATCCCGGGCACTATGACACTCAACCCGCAGGCGGCCGCACTCTTCGACGCTTCCCCCGTGGGATAGCGTCAGCCTCATGACTGAACGCCAACACACCGCGCTCGACGCGGTAGCCGACGCCTACGTCGACACCATGGCCCGCCTCAGCCCCCTGGCCGCGACCGCCATGGGTGTCCCGGGCGACGCGACGAAGATCGACGACCTCTCCCCCGCCGGCATCGCAGAGCGCGCCGACGCCACCCGGGAGACCCTCAAGCAGATCGATCAGGTGCAGCTCGTCGACGAGGTGGACGAGGTGACCGCGGCTGCCATGCGCGAGCGGCTCTCCCTCGATCTCGAGCTCTACGACGCGGGCGAGGATTTCGCCGATCTCAACAACATCGCCTCCCCGCTGCAGGCCATCCGAGACACGTTCGACCTCATGCCCACCGCGACCGCCGATGACTGGGAGGTCATCGCCGAGCGCATGGCCGCCGTGCCTGGCGCCGTCGACGGGTACATCGAATCGCTGCGCTACGCCGCCGAGCAGAAGGACGGCCCGTTCCCGGCGCTGCGTCAAGTGAAGATCGGCATCGAGCAGGCCACAGAGCTCGCCGTCGACGGCTCCTTCTGGCAGCAGCTCGCGCGTCAGGCTGAGGCGTCGGAGCCGCTGGCAGGCTCGCTGGCTGCGGGCGCCGAGAAGGCACGCGCCGCCTATGGCCGCTTGGCCGACGCGCTGCGCGATCTCACCGACCGGGCTCCCCTCGAGGACGCCGTCGGCTTGGAGCGCTACCAGCGGTTCTCGCGCCGCTTCCTCGGCGCAACGATCGACTTGGACGAGACCTACGAGTGGGGTCAGGAGGAGCTGGCCCGCATCGTCGCCGAGCAGGAAGACGTGGCGATGCAGCTCTACGGCGAGGGCACCACGCCCGAGGAGGCCATGGCGCGCCTCGACGACGACGTCACCCGCCAGCTGCACGGCACCGATGCGCTGCAGCGCTGGATGCAGGAAACCTCCGACGCAGCGGTCGCGGCCTTGGCGGACGTCCATTTCGACATTCCGGAGCCGGTGCGTCGGCTCGAGTGCATGATCGCCCCCACCCAGAACGGCGGCATCTACTACACCGGGCCGTCGGCCGACTTCTCTCGGCCGGGGCGCATGTGGTGGTCGGTGCCGCCGGGCGTCGAGACCTTCGGCACGTGGCGCGAGAAGACCACCGTCTACCACGAGGGCGTGCCCGGGCATCACCTGCAGATCGCGCAGACGGTGTTCCGCGAGGCGCTGCTCAACAAGTGGCGCCGCCTAGCGGTGTTCGTCTCCGGTCACGGCGAGGGCTGGGCGCTCTACGCGGAACGACTGATGGCCGACCTCGGCTTCCTCGACGACCCCGGCGACCGCATGGGCATGCTGGATGCACAGCGGATGCGCGCCGCGCGCGTCGTGCTCGACATCGGCGTCCACCTCAAGAAGGAGGCCCCGGAGTACCTCGGCGGCGGCACGTGGGACGCGGAGAAGGCGTGGCCGTTCCTGAAGTCGAACGTCAACATGAACGAGGGCTTCGTCCGGTTCGAGCTCGACCGCTACCTCGGCTGGCCGGGACAGGCGCCGTCGTACAAGGTGGGTCAGCGCCTGTGGGAGCAGGCCCGCGACGCGGCCGCCGAGCGCGAGGGCGATTCGTTCGACATCAAGGCCTGGCACCGCAAGGCTCTCGACCTCGGGTCCGTCGGGCTCGACGTTCTCAGGGATGCGTTGGCCTGATCTCAGACTGAGGTCCGATCCACGGCTGGGGCGCGCCTGTCTACGCTTGAAGGATGGTGAACAGGCGCGCCTTCCTCGTTGGCGCCGGGGCGCTGGCCGTGACGGCGTGCTCCCGCGGCGGCGATCCGACGTTGCCGGGCTTCGAACCGCAGCCTGATCACGGGCAGGCACCCAACTGCCGCAACCCTGAATCGCTGACCAGTTTCACGACGTTGGGCGGCGCTCCCCTGCGTTACGAGGTGTCCGGCGTCGAGCAGCCGTTCAAGGCGGACCCGCGCTACATCGAGCAGTTGGAGGCGTGGGCGGCAGACTGGGTCGCGGTCAGCGGGCTAGGCACCATCACCGCGATCTCCAGCTACGGCGCGCACGTCGACAAGTGCAACTCGTGGCACCAGGCCGGGCGCGCCTTCGACTTCGCCGTCGTCGAGCATGGCGACAGCAAGATCTCCTGCCGCTACGACCTCTTCGGTGACGACGAGGTGCGGTTGAAGCAGTACTGGCGGCTGGCTGCGTCAGTGGCGAAGCACTTCACCTACACGCTGACCTACCGCTACAACCAGCAGCACCACAATCACATACACATCGACAACGGCGTCAGCGGCTATGGCGCCACGTCCTTCGACGTGCAGTCTCCGGCGCATGTGACGCTGGTGCAGGGCGTCGCGCGCTACGTGTTCGGGCAGGACTGCCCGCAGGAGGGGTTGTACGACGACTCCACCAAGGACGCCGTGCGTGCCGTGCAGCGCTCGCTCGGGATCGGTAACCCGCTCGCCGACGCCAACGGCTGGGTGGATTTCCTCGACGGCGCAGCCGCGGCTGCCTGACCACGCCGGACAGCTGGGGCGGTGCCCGGTGGGCCCTTGGGGGCTGGGGTCCGCGGAGAGGTTCGCTCAGGCGATCAGAGTCGCGGCCCAGCGCCGGACGGCGTCGAGATCCACGTGATCTTGGGGCGCCTGCTGCAGCGCCTTGAGGAAGACCCGCCGGAACCAGCCCACGTGAGCCGGCACGTAGCGCCCGGCGAAGGACTCGTTGGCCTCTGGCTGCACCTTGTCGGCGATCTGCTTGTTGTACGCGAGGCATTCGGCTCGCTTGTCGGGGTTGGCCGCGTTGAGGCAGGCGTTGAAGAGCGCCACGTTCATCGACTGCAGACGGGCGGCGTTCGTCGACACCCACGCGGTTGCCTCCCCGTACCAGGCGCCGCCATTGATCCCGCTGCCGAGGACGATGAGGTCAGCGTCGGGTAGCTCTGGGCGGTCCTTGAGGTTGACGATGTCGACGGTGTGGTCGAGGTCGCGCAGTTGTTCGGCGACGGCGCCCGCGATATCGGTGGTCGTGCCAGAGCGGGTTGCGTAACCAATGAAGACCGTCGCCATGTCTCCAACCTAGAGCAGCGGCGCCCGGCCAATCCCTTGGGGTGGGGTTGGCCGGGCGTCGCGCTCGGTTTATCGACCGTAGGTCAGTCGAAGATGGGGCCGACGGTGCGGGTGCGCTTCAGCTCAAAGAAGCCGGGGTAGGCGGTCACCTTGACGAAGCCGTCGAACAGGTCGCCGGCCTCCTCGCCCTTGGGCGCCGGAGAGATCACCGGGCCGAACAGGCTCATGCCGTTGACGCGGATCACGGGGGTGCCCACCTCGTCGCCGACGGGATCCATGCCCTCGTGGTGCGAGCGGCGGAGGTTCTCGTCGTTGGCGTCGGTCTGAGCGATCTCGGCGATGTCAGCGTCGGCGCCGACCGCTTCGAGAGCCGCCTGGACGGTCTCGAGCGTCTTGGGCTCCTCGCCGGGGTGGAAGCGCGTGCCGAGCTCGGTGTAGAACTCCGCCAGCTTGTCGGAGCCGTGGCGCTCCTCGACAAGAAGTGACGCGCGGGCGGGAAGCCAGGCTTGGTCGATGTGGGCGCGGTAGTCAGCGGGGAGGTCGCGGCCCTCGTTGAGGACGGACAGGCTCATGACGTGGAAGGTGACCTTCACGTCGCGCACCTTCTCCACCTCGAGCAACCAGCGGGAGGTCATCCAGGCCCAGGGGCAGGTTGGGTCGAACCACATATCTACTTGCGTCGTCATGGGTTCAATCTCAGCACAGGGCACAAGTGCCCTGCTAGGGCTTCGCGAGCCACCTCGGCGACTCGATGAGGAGGACGCGCATAAACCGTAGTCATTCGGGCACGGACTGGATATATCTCCGATTCGTGCCGAATAGCTACGGTTTATGCTGCAAGGCCAACATCACTGGGGCCCGCCGGGGTTCCGACACAACAGGGAGCTATTTGGCACGGATTCGATATATATGGAATCTGTGCCAAATAGCTCCCCGTTATGTCGGAAGCCGAGCCTAGAACCTCAGACGGCTGCCTTCTCGACGAGCAGTTCGTCGTCGAGCCTGTCGCGACCGATGAGCTTGTCCATGATCGCCGCGATGGCACCGTCGCCGGTCACGTTGGTGGCCGTGCCGAAGGAGTCGATCGCGATGTAGGTGGCGATCATCAGCGCCTGCTGCGTGTCGTTGAAGCCGAGCATCGAACCCAGCACGCCGACGGCGGTCATGATCGCACCGCCGGGGACGCCGGGGGCCGCGACCATCATCACGCCGAGCATGAAGATGAAGCCGATGAACTTGCCGGGTTCGATCTCCATACCGGAGAGCATCATGACCGCGAGCGAGAAGCTGGTGATCTTGATCATCGAGCCCGCGAGGTGAATGGTGGCGCACAGCGGGATGGCGAACGCGGCCACCGGCTCGGAGACACCCATCTTGATCGCCTGACGCAGCGTGACGGGGATAGTCGCCGCCGACGACGACGTTCCGAGCGCCGTCGCATACGCGGGCAGCATGGTGCCGAGCATCTTGAATGGGTTCTTGCCCGTGAACGCGCCCGCGACCGCGAACTGCAGCACGAGCATGATCGCCGTCAGGATGAACACGAACACGACGACGCCGAGGAAGGTCGCGATGACCGTGGCCACCTGGCCGCCCTGAGTCATGTTGAGGAAGATGCCGAAGATGTAGATCGGCAGCAGCGGCAGGATCACCTTCTGGATGACGAGGCTGATCACTTCGCGGAACTCGTGGAAGCCGGTGCGCAGCACGGTGCCGGGAACCACCGACAGGTCGATGCCCATGACGAAGGCCAGCACCAGCGCCGACGTGACGCCGAACAGCGGCGGGATAGGCAGCGTGAAGAACGGCGCCAGCAGCGCTTCGTCGGGGTTCGTCAGGCTGCTTGCGCCGGCGGAGGGGAGGACGCGCGGCAGGACCAGCATGGAGGCGCCGTAGCCGAGCAAGCCGGCGCTGATGGTCGAGGTGTACGCGATGGCCGCGGTGACGGCGAGCCACTTGCCCGCGCCGCGACCG
>DYZF01000189.1 GCA_020741375.1 Tessaracoccus flavescens | reverse complement strand
GTCGAGGAAGCACTCGATGCTCACCCTCTTTCCCAGCTCCTGATGAGCATGCCCGGAGTCGGCATCAGGACCGCAGCCCGACTCCTCCTCGACGTCGGTGACCGCTCCGCGTTCCCCACCGCTGGTCACCTTGCCGCCTACGCTGGGCTAGCCCCCGTCACGCGCCGCTCCGGCACCAGCATCCGCGGCGAACACCCCTCACGCAGCGGGAACAAACACCTCAAACGAGCCCTGTTCCCTTCCGCCTTCGCTGCCCTCCACGACCCCCGACTCCCGCACCTACTACGACCGAAAACGCGGCGTCGGCAAGAAACACAACGCCGCCATGACCGCCGACGCCACTCAGCCGATCCGCAACGGGTGGAACGTCGCCGTCGTCCTCGCCCACGACACTCCGGACAAGAAGCTGACGGCCAAGTCGGTGCCATCCATCATCAAGGCCTACCGGAATGCGGGGTACAAGTTCGGCGTCATTGCTTGACCGGTAGGGTTGAACCATGACCGCGAAGTTGATCCTGCTCCGCCATGGCGAGAGCGAATGGAACGCCAAGAACCTGTTCACCGGCTGGGTGGACGTGGACATCAACGAGAAGGGCGTCGGCGAGGCCAAGGCTGCCGCTGAGCTCCTGAAGTCTGAGGACCTGCTGCCCGACGTGCTGCACACGTCGCTGCTGCGCCGCGCCATCCACACCGCCAACCTGGCGCTGGACGGCTGCGATCGTCACTGGATCCCGGTGAAGCGCCACTGGCGCCTGAACGAGCGCCACTACGGCGCCCTGCAGGGCAAGAACAAGGCGCAGACGCTGGAGCAGTTCGGCGAGGAGCAGTTCATGCAGTGGCGTCGCAGCTACGACGTGCCGCCGCCGCCGATCGACGTCGACGACGAGTTCTCCCAGCACAACGATCCGCGCTACGCAGACATCCCGGAGGCGGACCGCCCCCGCACCGAGTGCCTGAAGGACGTCGTCGTGCGCCTGCTCCCCTACTGGGAGGCGCACATCGTGCCGGATCTGGCCGAGGGCAAGACGGTGCTGGTCACCGCGCACGGCAACTCGCTGCGCGCGCTGGTCAAGCACCTCGACGGCATCTCCGACGACGAGATCGCCGGCCTGAACATTCCCACGGGCATCCCGCTGTACTACGAGCTGGATGACAACTTCAAGCCGATCACCCCCGGTGGCCGCTACCTCGATCCGGAGGCCGCCAAGGCGTCCATCGAGGCCGTGAAGAACCAGGGCAAGAAGTAAGTTCCTAGCGACGTGACACGGCGCCGACTCCCCAGTGGGGTCGGCGCCGTGTTGCGTGTGAGGGATCTGGGATTCGGTGCGCTCGATCGCAAAAACGGGCGAAACCGGGGTGAGAGACCTCGTCGAGCGGCAATTTTCCCGGACCCGCCGCAGGGACCAAGAGGCTAGCTCGTCCGATGCACCTTGTAGTTCGAGGCTTGGGCGCGCGGGCGCAGGATGAGCCGATCCACGTTGACGTGCGCGGGCCGGGTGGCCATCCATGTGATCGCCTCGGCCACGTCATCGGCCGTCAGCGGCTGTTCGACGCCGCGGTACACCGCGTCTGCCTTGGCCTGGTCCCCATGAAAACGGGTGAGGCTGAACTCGTCGGTGTGCACCATGCCGGGCGAGATCTCGGTGACGCGGACGGGCTGGTCGAACAGTTCCAGACGCAGCGCCTCCACTACGGCGCGCTCCCCCGACTTGGCCGCGCAGTAACCGGCGCCGCCCTCGTAGCCGCCCTCGGCCGCCGTCGACGTGACGAACACGATGACACCCTCGGCCGCGATCAGGGCCGGCAGCAGTGCCTTGGTGACCCGTGCCGTGCCCAGTGTGTTGGTGGCGTACATCTGCTCCCACGCGTCGAAATCCGCGTCCGCGACCGGTTCCAAACCGATGGCGCCGCCGGCGTTGTTGACGAGGACGTCCAGCCGGTCGCCGACGGCGGCGGCGAGGGCCGCGACGTCGTCGGGGTTGGTGACGTCGCAGGCAACGGCTTCGCCGTCGATCTCCGCGGCGAGCGGTTCGAGGCGGTCTGTGCGGCGGGCGGCGACGATGACGCGGTAGCCCTGAGCCGCGAGGTGGCGTGCGGTGGCGGCGCCGATGCCCGAGGAGGCGCCAGTAACAACGGCAGTCTTCATGGGGCTGACTCTAGCCCTGTCGCCTAGGCTGCCAGCTTGCCCTCTCGTGCGCTCAGACGACGAGACAGGAAGCGCGCGAACGCCGACAGCGAGAAGTTGATCAGCAGGTAGATCGCCAGCGAAACCAGGAAGATCGAGAACGAGTACTGGGTGGAGCCGTAGTAGTCCTTCAGCTGGTTCGACACCCGCAGGATCTCGGGGTAGGCCACCACGTATGCCAGCGAAGTGTCCTTCAGCAGGACGACAAGCTGCGCGACGATGATCGGGGACATCTGCTTGACCGCCTGCGGCAACTCGATCAGCAGCCGCGACCGCAAGGGAGTCAGGCCCAAGGAGAGCCCGGCCTCGCGCTGGCCCCTCGGCAGCGACTGGATGCCGGCGCGCATCGCCTCGCCGATGATCGCTCCGTTGTAGACCGCGAGCGCCCACACGACGGCCCAGTAGCCGGTGGTGGCCATCGCCAACAGGATGAACAGCATCATCAGCAGCACCGGCATGCCGCGGAAGAACTCGAGGATGATGGTGGACGGCACTCGGATCCACGCGGCGCGAGCGGTCCGGGCGAACGAGAACAGCACGCCGATGATGATCGCCAGCACCGCCGCCAGAGCGGCGGCGCGCAGCGTGCCCATCACGAGGCCGCGCCACAGCAGGCCGTGCCAGACATCACCGTCGAGGAAGATGTCCCAGCGCGACGGCTCCCAGAGGCCCGTCAGCACCGTGCCATGCACCGTCGTGCGCGGCTGGCCGAGGGCCCAGATGAACCACGCGAGCAGCGCAACGATGCCCACGCCGAGCGCGATCGACGTGATCCGCGAGACGCGCCGGGCCTTCGGGCCGGGTGCGTCGTAGAGGACGTTGGGAGCACTCATCGCAGCACCGCCACCTTTCGCTCGATTCGCCCGGCGATCATGCCCAGCGGAATGGTGACCAGCAGGTAGAAGGCTGCGACCCCGAGCAGGATGGGCACCACCTTGTCGCCGTTGGCGTTGGCCAACACCTTGGAGGCGGCGAAAAGCTCGAAGACGATGAACCCGCCCGCGACCGACGTGTTCTTGGTCAGTGCGATGAACACGTTGATCAGCGGCGGCACCACCATGCGCATGGCCTGCGGGAGCACGACGCTGACCACGGTCTGCCCGAAGGTGAGGCCGACGGAGCGCGCCGCCTCGGCCTGGCCGATCGGGACGCCGTTGATGCCGGAGCGGATGGCCTCGGCGACGAAGGCCGAGGTGTAGACAGACAGCGCGATGAACGCGCCGTACAGCGAATCGATGCCAAGCTGCAGTGCGGGGAGGACAACGATGACGAAGAAGAACACCAGGGTGAGCGGCGTGTTTCGCACCACCTCGGTGTAGATGGCGCCCAACGCCCGGAGGCTGCCGATGGGTGAGATGCGCAGGAGCGCGACGAGGCCACCGATGACGGAGGCACCGAGGCCGCCGACGAGGAGCAGCAACAACGTCGTCCTGAACCCCTCCCAATAGGTGGGGAGGTTCTCAATGATCACACCCATGCAGGCGTCCTCCGCTCGTCAGAAGAATTGGTGGGTGCCGGGGCGAGCTGGGCGCCCGCCCCGGCCTGGAACCAGCAGGATCAGTAGCGATCCACCGACGGCGCCTCGGGGGTGTCGAGGACGGTGCCCGCGGTGTCCTTCCACGCCTTCTCCCAGCGGCCGTCTTCGTAGGCGGCCTCGAGGGTGTCGTTGATGAAGGTGCGGAAGTCGTCGTCGTCCTTCTTGAGGCCGATGCCGTAGGGCTCCTCGGTGAAGGTGCCGTTGACCACCTCGAACTCGTCACCGTTCTGGCTGACGAGGCCGGCGAGGATGACGTTGTCGGTGGTCAGCGCGTCGGCCTGTCCGGTGCGGATGGGCTCGAGGCAGTCGGAGTACTTATCGACGGTGATGACGTTGTCGGTGTGCTCCTTGATGTTCTTCTCCGAGGTGGAGCCGGTCACGGTGCAGATCTTGGCGTCGCCGACGGCGTCCACGCCGGTGATGCCCTTCGGGTTGCCCTTGGGAACCAGGAAGGACTGGCCTGCGATGTAGTACGGACCGGCGAAGTCGATGACTTCCTTGCGCTTGTCGTTGATGGTGTAGGTGGCCACGACGATGTCCACCTGGCCCTGCTCGATGAACGGCTCGCGGTTCTGCGAGACCGTTTCCTTCCACTCGATGTTGTCGGCGGAGATGCCGAGCTCGCCAGCGATGATCTTCGCGACCTCGACGTCGAAGCCCTCGGGGGTACCGGTGGGGCCCGCCAGTCCGAACAACGGCTGGTCGAACTTGGTGCCGACGACCATCTTGCCGGCCGACGACAGCTTGGCCATCGTCGAGCCCTCGGGGAAGTCCTTGGCCTCGCCACCGGGCGAGGCGGCGTCGTCGCCACACGCGGCGAGGGAAGCGGTGAGTGCTGCGGCCGCGATGAGGGCGGCGATCTTCTTCTTCAAGCTCATCTTGGTTCTCCAGTTTCTTAGTGGTTGTAGTGCTTGGGGGATCAGCGGGTGAGGATCTTGGACAAGAAGTCCTTGGCTCGGTCTGTTTGCGGGTTGGTGAAGAATTCGTCCGGGTCTGCTTCCTCAACGATGAGGCCTTCAGACATGAACACCACGCGGTCGCCTGCGCTGCGCGCGAAGCCCATTTCGTGGGTGACCACGATCATGGTCATGCCGCCCTTGGCGAGCTCGACCATAACGTCGAGCACTTCCTTGATCATCTCCGGGTCCAGAGCAGAGGTGGGCTCGTCGAGGAGGATGACCTTGGGGTCCATGGCGAGGGTGCGGGCGATGGCGACGCGTTGCTGCTGGCCGCCCGAGAGTTGGGCGGGCATCTTGTTGGCGTGCGCGGCGACTCCGACGCGCTCCAACAGTTGCATGGCTCGTTTGTTGGCCTCCTCCTTGCTTGTCTTGCGCACCTTGATGGGCGCGAGGGTGACGTTCTCCAGCACGGTCTTGTGGGAGAACAGGTTGAACGACTGGAAGACCATGCCGACGTCGGAGCGCAGCTTCGCGAGCTCCTTGCCCTCCTCGGGCAGCTTGACGCCGTCGATGTAGATCTCACCCGAGGTGATGGTCTCGAGCCGGTTGATGGAGCGACACAGGGTGGACTTGCCGGAGCCGGAGGGGCCGATGATCACGACCACTTCGCCCTTGTGGACGTCCAAGTTGATGTCCTTCAGCACCTGGTGGTCGCCGAAGAACTTGTTGACCCCCACCATCTGGACGAGAGGCCGCTCGGTGGGTGCACTTGTCTCTGTCGCCATGGGCACAGACTAGGGAGACGGCGGGCCCGGGGGTAGGGGGTTGGCGATACTCCAACAAGATTGTTACCGGACCGAAACAGGCAGTGGCTCTACTGGCCGCGACGGCGCGAGAGGATTCGGCGCCACTTCGGGGTTGTGTCCGAGCGCTCCGCGACGGTCAGGACGTCGACCGATTCGAGATTCGCGGCATCCACCGTCGGAGAGGTCTCAGCTCCCTCGACGACGGTCTCAGTCTGGGTTTCGAACTCCTTCTTCGTGGTGCGCACTCGCACGAGCGCGCGGAAGAAGGCGGCGGCTTGTTCCGACTGCGAGCCGACAGTCTTGCCGTCGGCGGTGGCCCACTCGACGTCGTCGGTGGAGCGGTCGCCGGTGCGTAGGTCGACGAGGTCGCCGAGGTAGCGCAGACACACGGCGATGGAGGCGGCCACAGGCACCGCGAGGAAGGCGCCGATGATGCCGAACCAGGCGCCGCCGATCAAGACGGCAAGGAGCACGACGACGGGGTGCAGCTTCATGACGCGCGACTGCAGGATTGGCTGCAGCACGTTGCCTTCTAGCTGCTGCACCAGCAGGATCAACAACAGCACCAGCGCGGCGGTGGTCCAGCCGTTGGAGACGACGGCGACCAGTACGGCCAGCGCGCCTGCCGTGATGGCGCCGACCACCGGGATGAAGCCGGCCATGAACGTGAGGACCGCCAATGGGAACGCCAGCGGCACGCCCAGCACCACGAGGCCCAAGCCGATGAAGACGGCGTCGACGAGGCTGACGATGGCCTGCGTGCGGATGTAGCCGGACACCGTCGTCCAGAGTCGCGTGAGCAGCTCGGTGGCGTGGAAGCCGGCGCGGCGACCGACCACCTGCCGCGTGAAACCGAGGAATCGGTGCCCGTCCTTGAGGAAGAAGAAGGTGAGCACCAGCGTCAGGAGGACCGTGACGATGCCGCTGGAGAGGGAGCCGCCGAGGCTGAGCGCCTGGGAGAAGAGATCGCCGCTGCGTGATTGCAGGTAGGTGATGCCTTGGGTGATCCACTCGTTGAGCTGTTCGTCGCGCAGGTTGAGCGGCGGGCCGGAGGCCCACATCTGCAGCCGCCGTACGCCGACGACGGCCTGCGTGGAGAGGATGGGCCATTGCGCGACGACGCCGGGTGCGATGAGCGATACCAAGCCGGCGACGACGCCAACGCCGATCAGCAGCGAGGTGAAGGCCCCGATCCCGTAGGGAACGCCGCGTCGCTTGAGCCCATTGGTGAAGGGCCAGAGCACCGAGGCAACCAGAAGGGCGAGCAGGACGGGCAGCACGCCGGCCCACATCTTGCCGATGACCCAGCCGATGACGACGACGGCTGCGGCGATGAGCAGGAACCGTGCGGCCCACGCGGCCAACCAGCGTCCGCCCTCGCCGATGACGTCGGCTTTGTCGACGGGCTGTTCCGGATCTGGGGCAGGCAGGAAGCCAGAGGCGTCGCCGAGGGGATTGATCCCGTCGCCAGGCCGTAGGTCCACGCTGCTCCTTCAGTCGATGTGCGACAGCCTACCGGCGAGGGCAACGGGTGCGCGGGCCAGACCCGCGGTCACTTGCCGGGACAGACCATGGAGACGCCGTCGTCGATGATCATGCCGAGATCGACGGGAAGCGGGGTGCGCGCGCTCCCCCACCAGCGCTCTGCGACGATGTCCGCACCGTAGGCGGTGGCCGGCTGGATCAGCGAGCAATGGTGCAGGCCCCCAACCTGACGAAGACCCAGGTCAGCGAAAGCCTCGACGATCAGGCCCGCACCTTCGCCGCGACCGCCGCCCGCCTCGGGTTCTCGCTGCCGGAGGCGCTGAACGCGGTCAAGAACGGGTGGCCCACCTGACCCTCCCCTGCGGGGACGCGAAACGGCCGCGCCGGTGCATCAACACCGACGCGGCCGCGTCACTTCTTGAAGTGGATCAGAGCTCGATCAGAGCCTGGCCACCCTGGACCGCGTCGCCGGGGGCGACGAGGATGGAGGCCACCTTGCCGGCTGCCGGCGCGGTGATCTCGGTCTCCATCTTCATGGCCTCGAGCACGAGCAGCACCTGCCCGGCCTCGATGTCGTCGCCCTCGTTGACGAGGACACGGGCCACAGAGCCAGCTAGCGGTGCGACGACCGCGTTGGAGCTGACTGCCGTCACCGACGCGCGGGTCGGGATGGGGTTCGAGCCACCGTTGACGCCGATGACGATCGGGCCAAGACCTTCGGGCTTCTCCTCTTCGACCTCAACGTCGATCTCGTATTCCGTCTGGTTGACGGTCACCTTGAGCTTCATTTTTCTTCCTTAGCGGACGTGCGGGACGGAACGATCGTGGACGCGACCGCGGGACGCGGCGGCCCAGCGGGTCTGCGAGCCGTAACGGATGGCGCGCACCTTGGCCTTGTGGCCGAAGTACGCGGCGACGGCGGCACCGATGGCGATGAGATCCGTTTCGGGGATCTCCTGATTCGCCTCCAGAGCCGCGACCTTGGTCTCAAGGACCGCGACCTTCTCAGTGAGCGCCGCGACAGCGTCGCGGAGCTCCTGCAGCGTGGTGTCTTCCATGGGTTGTCCGATCAGGCCGGGCCGAGGCCGTGCTTCTTCGCAGGGCGGATCTCGCGCTTGCCGATGAGCAGTTCGAGGGCCATGGCGATCTCGCGACGGGTGTCGGCAGGGTCGATGATGTCGTCGACGAGGCCACGGCTGGCTGCCATGTACGGCGTCGAGAACGTCTCGCGGTATTCCTCCACCAGTTCGGCGCGCTTGGCTTCCTTGTCGTCAGCCGCCTCGATCTCCTTGCGGAAGACCACGTTGGCT
>DYZF01000188.1 GCA_020741375.1 Tessaracoccus flavescens | reverse complement strand
GTCCCCGTCAAGATGGTGAGCGCCGTCAGTGGGGTAACCGTGACGATGATCGTCGTGGGCCGCGTCGCGAGGGCGATCGCAAGCCGTGGGGCGACCGCGACGATGACCGCCGAGGTCCCCGTCACGATGGTGAGCGTCGTCAATGGGCTAACCGTGACGATGACCGCCGTGGACCGCGCCGCGATGATGACCGTCGTGGGCCGCGCCGCGATGATGACCGCTGGGGCCGCGACAATCGTGAGGAGAAGGTGCATCGTCCCGGCACGGCGCCGCGTGCCGACGAGCCAGAAACCCCCCGCGACTACGTCGAGGATCAGCTGCCCTTTGGCGTGAGGGCCGAGCTCAAGGGACTTCCGAAGGACTTGGCCGACATCGTCGGCGCCCACATTTGGGCCGCCGGCCAACTGGTGGACGTCGATCCCGATCTTGCCTTCCGCCACGCGGAGGCCGCTCGCCGTCGCGCCGGCCGGCTTCCGATCGTCCGTGAGGCCGCCGCCGAGACGGCGTACGCGGCCGGCGAGTTCGCAGTCGCGCTGCGCGAGTTCCGCGCCATCCGTCGCATGAGTGGCGGTGACGACTTGCTGCCCGTCATCGCCGACTGCGAGCGTGCACTCGGCCGTCCTCGTGATGCCCTCGAAGTGCTTGCCGAACTCGACCCGCAAACCCGCGACATCAACCTGCGCATCGAATGCCTCCTCGTGGAGGCCGGAATCCGCAACGATCTCGGTCAACGTTCCGAAGCACTGCGCCTCCTCAAAGCCGCCATTACGCGCAAGATCGGCAAGCCGATCGCTCAGGCCCGGCTCCGCTACGCCTACGCCAATCTCCTCGAAGAGGATGGCGACACCGATGGCGCCCGCGAATGGTTCACCTCGGCGGCGGCGATGGATCCCCGCGGCGAGCTGGACACCTCTGACCGCATCGCCACCCTCGACGGCGTCGTCCTGCCCGATTTCGAGGAGGAGGACGACGACATCGAGGAGGATGAGGACGGAGGTCTTCTTCCCGACGAGGATGAGGATGGAGACCTTCTTCCCGACGAGGATGAGGATGGCGACATCCTTCCTGACGTCGAGGACGATGATGATGACGACCCGGACGAGGATCCGATTGTCGATGACGAGTTCGTCGCTGATGAGGACGATGAGTTCGACGACGAGGAGGAGAAGAAGTGACGGCGAACTTGGCCTCTGCCTACGACGCAGCCCTCTTCGACCTCGATGGCGTCATCTATCTGGGGCCGTACGCCGTCGACGGTGTGCCGGGATACCTCGACCAGGTCCGCGATCAGGGAACGCGTGTCGGCTTCGTCACGAACAACGCGGCGCGCACGCCCGCCACCGTGGCTGAACACCTGCGCGACCTCGGCATCCACGCTGAGGAGGCCGACGTCGTCAACTCCACGCAGGCGACGCTGCGCATGCTCGCCGCGGACCTCCCTGCGGGGGCGAAGGTGCTCGCCATCGGCACGGAGGCGCTGGCCGAACAGCTGGCCGGGGCGGGCTTCACGGTCGTGGACTCGATGCAGGATGAGCCCGTGGCCGTCGTCCAGGGCTACAACCCGCGCTCCGAGTGGGCGCGGCTCGAGGAAGCGGCGCTCGCTATCCAGCGGGGCGCAGTGTGGTATGCGACGAACCCGGATCTGACCCGCCCGTCGGAGCGGGGGATCGTGCCCGGTCTTGGCGCTCAACTCGCCGTCGTGCGGTTCTGCGTCGACGTGGATCCCAAGGTGGCCGGCAAGCCGTTCCGGCCGCTTCTGGACGAGACCGTCCTGCGCATGGAATCGAAGCGCCCCATTTTCGTCGGCGACCGGACCGACACCGACATCCTGGGCGCCAACAACGTCGGCATGGATTCCCTCTTCGTGTTCACGGGCGCTCACGGCAAGTTCGACCTCGCCGTCGCCGAACCGGAGGCTCGCCCCACGTACATCGGCTACGACGTGGGTGCACTGCTGGAGCCGCCGCGGGTCGCGGTGTTCCAGGAGACGCGCTACCGGTGCGGCCGGATGGGTGTGGATCATGCAGACGGCATCGCCTACCTGGCCACCACCCCGACCACCCGCGACGAGCAGCTGGACGCCCTGTGGTCGGCGCTCAACGTCAAGTGGCGCTTCGGTGCGGACATCACCAGCGTCCTGAACTCCCTGGATCAGCTCCGGTGACGGTCCCGACGCCCCGCAACGCGGCGCCGTCGGACGTCCGGCGCGTGGAACTGGTGGAGGAGGTCATGGCGAGCCTTGAATCGCTCGACGATCTTCCCCTCGAGCAGCAGGCGGCCAAGCTCAGCGAGGCCCAGGGCATCTTGGCCGGCGTGCTGAACAACGATCCGGCCGTCACTCAGTTGGGGCTGCCCGGCGTCTCCCGATGAGGCTCGACGTCGCGCTGGCCGAGCGCGGGCTCGCCCGCTCCCGCTCGCACGCCGCACAGCTCATCGCGCAAGGCGCCGTGACCGTCAACGGCCTGCCGGCGGCCAAGCCGTCGCAGCCTGTGACCGACGCCGACGAGGTAGCGGCCGCTGTGGATCATTGGGTGTCTCGCGCGGCCCGCAAGCTTCTGGGGGCGCTGGAGCAATCCGGCACTCCCGTGCCCGGCCGAGTGCTCGACGCGGGGGCCTCGACGGGCGGGTTCACACAGGTCTGTCTTGAGCACGGTGCGCGGCGGGTGTACGCCGTCGACGTCGGCCACGATCAGTTGGCGGCCGAGATCCGACACGACGATCGGGTCACCGTCTGGGAAGGGCTCAACCTGCGAGACCTCACGCTGAACCACCTCGACGGAGAACCCGTGGACCTCATCGTCGGAGACGTGTCATTCATCTCGCTGACCGTTCTGCTGCCGGCGCTGTTGCCCGTCCTGAGGCCCGCTGGAGCGGCGTTACTGCTGGTCAAGCCTCAATTCGAGGTCGGTCGAGAGCTTCTGGGCGCAGGGGGAATTGTCCGCGACCCGGAGCACCAGCGGCAGGCTGTTGACCGCGTTGTCGCCGCCGCCAACGACCTGGGCTGGGCCGAGACCTGGTGCGGTGTCAGCCAACTGCCGGGTGCCGGGGGAAACACAGAGTTCTTCGTTCGGTTCGAACACCAACCTGTCAGCGGCAATGGCTAGGCTGGGCAGCGTGAGTCAGAGAACCGTCGCCGTCTTGGTGCATCCCGAACGCGAGGAAGCGCTGGACAAGGCTGCCGTGTTCGTCTCCGAACTCCACGAGCTGGGGTTCAGGTTCCTCGCCTTCGAATCGGATATCGAACGGCTCACCGAGCGGGTGCCTGAAGCCCACGTGAGCCTGATGGCCGATCAGCCCGCGGAATTGGCCGTCGTCTTCGGCGGCGACGGCACCATCCTGCGTGCAGCCGAATGGGCCCAGCCGCTCGGGGTGCCGCTGTTGGGCGTCAACCTTGGGCACGTCGGATTCCTGGCCGAGCTGGAACCCTCAGACATCCACGCGCTCCCCATAGTGGTGGCGGAGAAGCGCTACAGCGTCGAAGAACGCCTCGTCCTGCGGGTGGAAGTCCGCGGAGGCGATGGCGAACTCACGTGGGAATCTGTGGCCATCAACGAAGTGTCGCTGGAGAAGCTCGCGCGGGAACGCATGCTGACGGTCATGCTCAGCGTGGACGACAGGCCTCTGTCGCGCTGGGGCTGCGACGGCGTCCTCGTCTCCACCCCCACGGGATCCACCGCCTACGGTTTCTCGGCGGGTGGGCCAGTCATCTGGCCGGACGTCCAAGCAATGCTCGTGGTACCTCTGGCCGCCCACGCCCTCTTCAACCGGCCCATGGTCCTCAGCCCCTCGTCCGTGGTCACGCTCGACGTCGAGCCCCACAGCCAAGCCATGGGCATGATCTGGTGCGACGGCCGCCGCAGCCACGAGTTGGTGGACGGCGAGCGGATCGTGGTCACCTCCTGCGAGCAGCAGCTCCGGCTCGCGCGGATCGGCGAGCAGCCGTTCACCACCAGGTTGGTGAAGAAATTCGCGCTGCCGGTCAATGGCTGGCGGGCTCGGGAGAAATAATGCTCACCACGCTGCGCCTTGCGGCGTTCGGCGTCGTCGACGACGCCACCCTGGAGCTTGGCCCCGGCCTCACCGCGCTGACCGGCGAGACTGGTGCGGGCAAGACCATGATCGTGTCCGGGCTCGGGCATCTCCTCGGAGCGCGCGGCGACACCGGCATCGTCCGGCACGGCGCGGACAAGGCGGTTGTGGAAGGGCGCTGGGAGGTTCCGGAGGAACTTGCCGAGCGTGTGCGCAGCCTCGGCGGCGATGTTGACGACGGCGAACTCGTCACCCTGCGGCACGTGAGCGCCGCCGGCAGGTCGCGGGCAGTCGTCGGCGGTGCCGGCGTGCCCGTGTCCACCTTGGCTGAGGTCATCGGCGAGATCGCCACCATCCATGGCCAGTCCGAGCAAGTGCGGCTCTCGAGCCCCGAGCGCCAACGCGAAATCCTCGACGCCCACGCCCGTCCGGCGGAGCTGGACAGATATCGGCGCCACTACGTCGAGCGGCGGGCAGCCGCCGCCGAACTCGCGGCACTCGAGGACGAATCCATGGCCCGGGCCCGCGAGGCCGACATGCTGAGGTTCGGCCTTGGCGAGATTGACGCCGTCGGCCCACAGCCCGGCGAGGACGACGCACTGGCCGCTGAGCAGCGCAAGCTCATGGACCTGGACGAGCTGCGCGGGCTGGCGCTGCTCAGCCAGGGCCGGATCAGCGGATCCGAGGACGATTTCGACGCGCCCAGCGCCGTCGCCCTGCTCGGTGAGGCGCGCAAATCGCTGGCTCAGCTGGCCGACCGAGACGATGTCGCGGCTCCGCTGGCCGCCCGCGCCGCCGAGGTATCCATGCTGGTCAACGACCTGGCCGCCGAACTCGCCAGCTACCTCGCAGACCTCGTCGCGGACCCGCTGCGCCTCGAGGCGGTGGGGGAGCGACGCGCCCAGCTGGCGAACCTGACCCGCAAGTACGGCGCCACCATCGATGAGGTGCTGACCTGGGCGGCCGATTCGGCCCAGCGCTTGGGCACGCTGGAAGGCAGCGACGAACGCATCGTCGAACTCAGAACTCGGATCACCGAGTTGGACGCGGCTCTGGCCGACGACGCGCAGGCCATCTCTGCCGCCCGCGCCGCTGCTGCTGAGAAGCTCGCGCGGGGCGTGAAAGAGGAGCTCTCGGCGCTCGCCATGTCCCATGCCCAGCTCCGCTTCGACGTGTCGCCCGGCCCGCTCGGCCCCCATGGCGCCGACAAGATCGAACTTCTGTTCTCCGCGAATCCCGGTTCAGCTCCCGGCCCGCTGGGCAAGGTCGCGTCCGGCGGCGAACTGTCCCGCGTCCGGCTGGCACTGGAGGTGGTGCTGGCTGATGACGCCCACGGGCACACCTTCGTCTTCGACGAGGTGGACGCCGGCGTGGGTGGCGCCGTCGGGTTGGAGATCGGCAGGCGGCTCCAACGGCTGGCCGAGCGCTCACAGGTCATCGTCGTGACGCATCTTGCTCAGGTCGCCGCCTACGCCGACGCGCACTTCGTCGTGGCGAAGGCCAGCGACGGGCAGGTCACCACATCCGGCGTGCGTCAGCTCGCCGGCGACGAACGAACCGCCGAGTTGGCGCGCATGATGGGTGGGGAGTCGTCGTCGGCCAAGGGCGTGGAGCACGCGGCCGAACTGCTGCAGAAGGCGCAGCGCGCCGGCCAGTAGCCGGTGCCGCGTGAGCGGTGTTACGTTCTCGTTTCGGCTTCCCGCGTGGCGTTTTCATCTCGGCCACCGCCGTTTAGGCTGAAGGTCCGTGAGTAGCTCGAAGAAGACCAAGCACGTATTCGTCACGGGAGGCGTCGTCTCCTCGCTGGGCAAGGGCCTGACGGCCTCGAGCCTCGGCAACCTCCTCATCGCGCGGGGGCTGAGCGTCACCATGCAGAAGCTGGATCCGTACCTCAACGTCGACCCCGGCACGATGAACCCCTTCCAGCACGGCGAGGTCTTCGTCACCGAGGACGGCGCGGAAACCGACCTCGACGTCGGCCACTACGAGCGCTTCCTCGACCGCAACCTGCACGGCGACGCGAACGTCACCACCGGTCAGGTCTACTCGACGGTCATCGCGAAGGAACGACGCGGCGACTACCTCGGCGACACCGTTCAAGTCATCCCGCACATCACCGGCGAAATCCGCGACCGGATGATGGCGATGGCGAGCCCGGACATCGACGTCGTGTTGCACGAGATCGGCGGCACCGTCGGGGATATCGAATCGTTGCCGTTCCTCGAGGCGGCCCGTCAGGTGCGGCGCGAGGTCGGCCGCGACCGGTGCTTCTTCCTGCACGTGTCCCTCGTCCCGTACATCGGCCCGTCCGGCGAACTGAAGACCAAGCCGACTCAGCACTCGGTGGCCGCGCTGCGCCAGGTGGGCATCCAGCCCG
The DNA here is from genome assembly GCA_020741375.1 of Tessaracoccus flavescens. Taxonomy (GTDB): domain Bacteria; phylum Actinomycetota; class Actinomycetes; order Propionibacteriales; family Propionibacteriaceae; genus Arachnia; species Arachnia flavescens_A. The sequence goes on along the minus strand of DYZF01000188.1, from coordinate 4,250 downwards.
ACGCCATCGTGTGCCGCTCCACGCACGAGATCCCGGACGCCCTCAAGCGCAAGATCGCCAACATGTGCGACGTCGATGAGGAGGGAGTCATCTCCTGCGCCGACGCGTCCAGCATCTACGCGATCCCGCGGGTGCTGCACGACGAAGGCCTCGACGCGTACGTCGTGCGCCGGCTCAACCTGAAGTTCCGCGACGTGAACTGGGAGGGCTGGTCGGACCTGCTCGACCGCGTGGAGAATCCCCGTCGGGAGGTCACCGTCGCACTGGTCGGCAAGTACATCGACCTTCCGGACGCCTACCTGTCGGTCACAGAGGCGCTCCGCGCCGGAGGCTTCGCGCACCACGCGAAGGTGAACATCTCGTGGGTGCCGTCGGACGATTGTGAAACCCGTGAGGGCGCCGAGGAGGCGCTGCGCGGTGTCGACGCCATCTGCGTGCCAGGTGGCTTCGGCATCCGCGGGGTTGAAGGCAAGCTCGGGGCCCTGCGCTACGCGCGGGAAGAGGGCCTGCCCGCGCTGGGGCTCTGCCTCGGCATGCAGTGCATGGTGATCGAGGCCGCCCGTCATCTCGCAGGGATCGACGGCGCCGGCTCCACCGAGTTCGATCCCGGCACCCCGCACCCCGTCATTGCGACCATGACGGAACAGGTGGCGATCGTCGACGGCGGCGGTGATCTGGGCGGATCCATGCGCCTCGGCTCGTACCCCGCAACCCTGATTGAGGGCAGTGTCGCCGCCACGGCCTACGGAGCGACGGAGGTGTCGGAGCGCCACCGCCACCGGTACGAAGTCAACAACGCCTACCGCGACCAGCTCACCGAAGCCGGTCTCGTCATCTCCGGCACCAGCCCCGACGGCTCCCTCGTCGAGTTTGTCGAACTGCCGGCGGAGGTTCACCCGTACTATGTGGGTACCCAGGCCCACCCGGAGCTCAAGTCGCGGCCCACCGCGGCACACCCGCTGTTCGCGGGGCTGATCGAGGCGGCCATCCGACGACAAGAGAGCTGACATGCGCGTAGACGAACCGATGAGCTGGCCCGTGATGTCACGCGACGTGCTGGGCGAGGGGCGGGTGTCGTCGTTCGTGGACGAGCACATCAAGACCCCGTCCGGCGAGATCATCCAACGTCAGTACCTCACCCATCCGGGAGCGGTCGCCGTCGTCGCGTGGTGCGAGGACACCGACGAGATCGCCGTCCTCCGGCAGTATCGGCATCCCGTCAAGATGGAACTGGTGGAGATCCCGGCGGGGCTGCTCGACGTCGACGGCGAGGACTGGCTGCTGGCGGCGCAGCGTGAGCTGGCCGAGGAGGCGGAGCTGAAGGCCGATCGCTGGGATGTCCTCGTGGACATGTGCACCACGCCGGGGGCCTGCGAGGAGTCGCTGCGGGTGTACCTCGCGCGCGACCTCAGCGACTCCACCCGCCCGGAAGGTTTCGTCCTCGAGGGCGAAGAGGCCCACATGTCGTGGGACTGGGTGCCGCGCGCCGATCTCGTGGAGGCGGTCCTCGCGGGCGGCTGTCAGTCGCCCACGCTGGTCGCGGGGATCATGGCGCTGGAAGTGGCTCGCCTCTCCGACCGGCTTGACCAGTTGCGTCCCACCTCAGCCGAGTGGCCGATCCGGCAGTGATCAGCCAGTGACGACGCTCGAGGACGCCGTCGGCGATTACCTCAACCATGTGCGAGCGGAGCGTGGCCTCTCGGCCAACACGGTCGCTGCGTACCGGCGCGACCTCGCCCGCTATCTGACGTTCCTCGCCGAGCGCGACATCGTTGACGTCGGGGGAGTCTCCGAGGTGGAGATTTCCGAGTTCGTGCGTCACCTGGGGCAGACGCAGGCGCGCAGTTCAGTGGCCCGGCACGTCGTCAGCGTCCGCACCTTCCATCAGTTCGCTCTGGAGGAGGGCCTCACCTCGAACAATCCGGCGGCGGAGACGTCGCCGCCCAAGTTGGAGCAGCGGCTGCCCAAGGCCTTGAGCGTCGCCGATGTCACTCGTCTGCTCGAGGCACCAGATCGCTCCGAGGTGATCGGCTTGCGCGACGCGGCGCTCCTCGAACTGCTCTATGGCACCGGAGCCCGAGTCTCAGAAGTGTGTTCGCTCGATGTCGACGATGTCGCCGCGGCACTCGCCGACCCAGCCGCTGGGCTCAAGCTCCTGGGCAAGGGAGGTAAGGAGCGAGTTGTTCCGGTGGGTTCCTACGCCCGCGACGCGATTGACGCCTACCTTGTGCGCGCCCGGCCTGCCCTCGCCGAGCGGGCTTCGAAGCACACACCCGCCCTGTTGCTCAACCAATTGGGGCGGCGGCTTAGCCGCCAATCCGCCTGGGCCGTCATTCAGCAGGCGGCTGCCGCCGCAGGGCTCACCGACGACGTATCGCCGCACTCCCTTCGGCACTCCTTCGCCACCCACCTGCTCGACGGGGGCGCGGACCTGCGCATCGTCCAAGAGCTATTGGGGCATTCGTCGGTGGCGACGACGCAGATCTACACGCTGGTCACGATCGAGCACCTGCGTGAGGTGCATGCCGCCGCGCACCCGCGGGCGCGGTAGCCGAGCGTCAGAAGGTCGCGAGATTCATCGGCGGCTCGTCCACTTGGAACAGCCGCGACAGCCGCCCGATGGCGGCCTCCTCGCCGTTGAGGAGGCCGCTCAAGGCCAGTTGGGACGCGGTCCGGTCGCCGTGCCACATCATCGCCAAGACGTCCACTGAGAGTTCCACCTCGGGCTCTGCCTCGGTGCGCTCGGCCGTTCCGTCGTCGCCATCGGCCCAGATCCGCCAGACGCCGTCGCAGTAGCCCTGGGCGTCCTTGATCCGTACGACGATGTCGCCGTGGCCGTCGAAGCGTCGCTGCGCCACAGCCGATGGGAGATCCAGGATCCGCAGCCACACCGGGTCGTCGCCCTCCTTCGGCTCGACGGCCCACGGGTCCACGAGCGAGCCGCTCAGCGCCTCGCCCGGAGGCGCCAGCGGATAGGTGAGCCGCTCCACGAGATCCATGCTGGCCAGGGCCCACCACAGCGCCCGATTGACGGACTGATCAGGAGCGCAGACCTTGTGCACCGCCGTCGTGATGGGGGTGTCGTCCCAGCCCTGCGGCGTGAACAGGGCGAAGCCGTCGACCACGCCGTCGTCGCCGAAATGGACGGCGCAGCGGAGGGCCCGGCTGGGGCCCTGCTCCTTGCTGTCCCACTGGCCGGTGTCGCGGAGGAAATGGCCGTGCTGGTGCGCGACGGCGCCCCGGTAGCGCGACTGGTGCGCCTCGACGATCCGCGCCCAATGGTCGATCAGGAACGACGGGTGGACGTACTCGATCCGCCCGGTCGAGACGGTGACGTCGTCGCGGAACTTCATCCGGCGGGTGTCGAGCTGGATCGGGTGGGTGTGCGTGGAGATGCCGAAGCCGAAGCGTCCGTAGATGGTGGCCTCGGAGGCGGTGAGGGTGGCCAAGGACTGACCACGCTCTACGGCCGCGTCCAGTTGGCGACGCATCATCTCTTTGAGGAGGCCGCGCCGACGGTGGCTCGGACGGACCGCGATCGTGTTGATCACCAGTGCGTCCACCAAGCCCTTGCCACAGTTGATGGTCGTGGGGGAGGCGCAGAACCCCGCGATGGCCTCCCGGCCCTCCAGCCCTTGGCCGGTGGTGGTGACCTGCGCCATCCATGAGCCGTCGGCTCGTCGGCTCTCGCGGTAGCGGGCCGTCTCGTCTTCCGAGGGCCGGTTGTCCAGGAAACTGAAACTGAAGATGTCTTGGTAGGCCGCCCAACGAGGGTCGTCGTCGGGCATGTCCAGCGGCACAATCTCGTACTCGTATCCAGCGTCCATCCATTCACCCTAGCGGGGCGCGAGCGGGACGCGGTGGCTTAGAAGGTCGCCACGTTGTAGGCGGGCGTCGTCCAGGCGAGCAGACGATGCAAGACGTTGATGCCGTCGCCGGTTCCGGTGAGGGCACCGCTGCGCGCGAGGTCGGTGACGCTCCGGTGGCCCAGCCACACCTGTGCCAGATCCTCCACCCGCACCTCAATCGCGGCCTCGTCGCTGACGCGCTCGGCCGAACCCGCCCCGTCGCGAACGCGGAGCAGCCATGTGCCGTCGCAGTAGCCCATGTCGTCGATGACGCGCAAAGTGACCTCGCCGTCGGAGTCGAAGGCACGGTGGGTGACGGCGCCCGGCAGATCAAGGACCCGAAGCCAGACCGAATCGAACACCTCCTTGATGGTCACAGCGCGGGGGTCGGTCGCAGAGAGC
>DYZF01000187.1 GCA_020741375.1 Tessaracoccus flavescens | reverse complement strand
AAGAGCCGCCCTGCCCGCCAGCGCCTGGGAGACCCAGGTGCTGCCAGCACGGCTAGCCGGCTATTCGCCGAGCCACCTCGACGCCCTCATCTCCGAAGGAGAAGTTGTGATCCGCGGTCGAGGTTCGGCTGGTCCCAACGATCCGCTCATCGCCCTCGTGCCATCGGCTGACCTCGAACTTCTCGCACCAAGCGACGTCCCACCCTCACCTGAGTCGCTCGAACTGGCCGAGGCCGTGGCACGCGGCGAGGGGGGTTTCGTCGTCGACGATCTGTGGCGGGCGGCTGAGGAAGGGCTCCTCGCGCCAGCGTCGATGGCCATGGTGCGGGCGAGAATCGGCGGGTCCATGAAGGCTGCGCACAAGGCGATTCGTCCGTCCCCCAGGCGCCGCGCGCGCCTTCCCCGACTAGGTAGCTCCCTCATGGGCGGGGGCACCACAGCGCAGACGATCACGGCGGGCAGGTGGTATCGGGTCCGAGACCCCGAGCTCTCCCACCACGAACAAGCTTTGGCTCTTGCCTCCTCATGGCTGGAGCGCTTCGGCGTCATCACCCGTGGGGCGGTCACCGCCGACGGCACCCCGGGCGGATTCGCCGCCGCCTACCGACTCCTGTCCCAGCTGGAATCGTCAGGCAAGGTCCTTCGTGGCTACATCGTCGAGGGTCTCGGTGGCGCGCAGTTCTCCACCCCTGAGGTGATCGAGCAGGTCCGCCAGCACGGCGACGCCCCAGACCAAGGTGGGTGGCCGTCTGGGGTACAGAATCCTGCCCCTGTGGTGCTGGCCGCGCTCGACCCAGCAAACCCGTACGGCAGCGTGCTTCCGTGGCCCCAGCACGCCTCGGCCCGGCCGTCGCGGGCCGCCGGAGCCATCGTTGTGCTGGCCGACGGCGTCTGCCTAGCGCATCTCACCAGAGGAGGTCGCACGCTCACCCTGTTCGACGCCCCAGTGGGGCGCGCCGAGGCCGCCTCCCTCGTCACTGGCGCGTTGGTGCACGCGGTCACCGAGGGACGCATGGCCCGCCTCAAGATCGAGGAGATCGACGGCGTCCGCGTCGGCTCCTCGGGGCTCGAGGATGCGTTGCGTGCCGCTGGCGGCAGGCTGACCCCGAACGGCATCGTCGTCGAGGCGCATCGTGCCTGAGGGCGACACGATCTGGCGCCTGGCTGAGCGGCTGCGCCCACTCGAGGGACGTGAGGTCGAGCACAGTGACTTCCGCGTTCCGGAATTGGCCACAACCTCCATCACCGGGACCACCATCGAACGCGTGTGGTCCCACGGCAAGCACCTTTTTTGGCGCTGCGACCGCATGGTTCTTCATACGCATCTCCGCATGGACGGCACCTGGCGGATTCACCGTGTGGGCGAACGCTGGTCGAAGCCCGCGCACACCGCGCGCGTCGTCGTCCGGGTCACGGGCAGCATCGAACTGGTCGGCCACGATCTAGGGATGGTCGAGCTCTGGCCAGCAGAGGAGTTCGATCAGCGGATGGGCTACCTCGGCCCCGACCTGCTTGCCGACGACTGGCTCACAACTGGGCGCGACGAGGCCCTCCACCGGGTGCTCGGAGACCCGCGCCGGAGCATCGGCGAGGCGCTTCTTGACCAACGAAATCTCGCCGGGATCGGCAACGAGTACAGGGCCGAGGTGTGCTTCTTACGAGGCGTTCACCCAGCAGTTCCAGTCGGCGAGACGGACGCTGAGGCCGCCGTCGACCTGGCCGCGAAGCTCATGCGGGGCAACCTCACCAACCCAGTCCGCACGTTCACGGGCGACCAACGACCCGGCCAGACCACCTTCGTCTTCGGGCGCAACCATCGCCCCTGCAGGAGATGCGGGACGACAATCCAGTCGAGCCCTCTCGGGGCAGCAACCTCGGTGGCTGACCCAGCGGCTGGTCAGGAACGCATCATCTGGTGGTGCCCCCGCTGCCAACCTGGTGTCCCGAGGCCGACGTAACCTGGATCCCATGACGAGTGCAGAGGGCCGACGCCGACTTGCTGGCTCCCTTGTGCCGGTTGCGATCGCCGTCGTGGCGGCTGTGGGCGGTGCCGTGTTGCTGTGGACAGTGCGAGATCAGCTTCCGGAGCGGATCGCGACATCTTCATGGCGTCACTCTTCTTTGGGTCTGCGTTCGCGCAACGCGGACTCACGGACGCTTCCGGTTTTCGCCTCACGAACTGGATGCTGGCGGGCTCCCTTGCGGCGGGAATCGGCGTCGGCGTCGTGGTTGGGCTGTGCCTGCGACACAGGATTCCCCCAGCGCCGACGTCGGAGACACCGGCCGATGCCCGCAACCTCAGTTGGACGGGCCGTCTGAGGCCCAGCACGGCCGGAACCATCGTCCTCGTGTGCGCCATCGCGCTCACGTTGGCAGTCGGGATCTGGATGTGGATGACCTCCGGGCTGTGGTTCGTCGTGCTCATCGGTGCACTGCTCATTCCGCTGCTTCCGCTCCTGTCGGCCACCGTGAGCGTCAATGCCGACGGCCTCCGAGTCAGCGCCTCTGGCGTGACCCTCATGCGGGTGCCACGCGAGCGCTTCAAGGAGGCGCACGTCACCACCGTCACTCCCTTGGGCGAGTACGGCGGCTGGGGCCCTCGCGCAGGCTTCGACGGAAGCTGGGGCTGGGTCACCACCGCTGGGGAGGCGCTCCGAGTGAGCCGTCATGACACGAGCGACCTTGTGTTCACCGTTGACGACGCCACAGCGGCCGCCACAACAATCAATGCCCTCGCGGTTTCCACCGATGAAACCCCTGTGGGAGAATGATCACACCGCGCGAAAGGAGACGCACTGTGGCCGCAACGATGCAGGACGTCGCCAAGCTCGCTGGGGTATCAGTGAAGACGGTTTCCAACGTCGTGAACGCCTTTCCGCATGTCAGCGCGGCCACCCGAAAGCGCGTCGAGGACGCCATCGGCAAGCTCGGCTACGAAGTCAACATCACGGCGCGCAACCTCCGACGAGGCCGCACCGGACTCATCAGTCTCGCGCTGCCTGAGTTGAAGCTCCCCTATTTCGCAGAGCTCGCAGATTCCGTGATCCAAGAGGCCGAGAAGATTGGCCTTCGCGTGCTCATCGAACAAACCAACGCCGACAGGGAACGCGAACTCGACGTCCTCCACGGCGCTCGGCGCACGATGACCGACGGCACCATCTTCTCCCCACTGGCGCTCGGCCAGGAGGACATCCGGATGTTCACCGTCGATTTCCCGCTTGTTCTGCTGGGCGAGCGGGTGTTCGGATCACCCAACGACCACATCACGATGAGCAACGTGGAGGCCGCCGCAGAGGCAACTCGTCACCTCATCAGTCAGGGGCGACGGCGGATTGCAGTCGTGGGAGCGCACCCGGGCGAAATCGTCGGTTCCGCGGCCCTGCGTGAACGCGGGTTCCGCAAGGCCATGGCCGAGGCGACGCTACCCATTGACGAGGCTCTCATCCGACCAACGGGGCTCTGGCACCGCAACACGGGCGCCGACGCCACCGACGAGTTGATCGAGTCAGGCGTCGAGTTCGACGCGGTCATGGCCCTCAACGACACACTCGCGATGGGCGTCCTCCACTCCCTCCACGCGCATCGCATCGACGTGCCGAGCCAGGTCGCCGTGATTGGCTTCGACGACATCGAGGATGCGGCCTACACCCGCCCCACCCTGAGCACGGTCTCCCCCGGTAGGCAGCAGATCGCTCGCGTCGCCGTCGACATGCTTGAAGAGCGGGTCAAGGAATCAGACACGCCCTTGATGGAGCGACTCCCGGTCCGACACCTGTCCGCGGACTTCCAGATTGTTGAGCGTCAGTCGACGGCGGTCAGCAAGCCCGTCTGATCCAGTCGACGTCGCATCAGCCAGGCGGTCAGCAACGCCAGCAATCCCGGCACCGCAAGCGGCAGCAGAATCGTGAATCGCCACGTGACGACGGCGAGGCTGAGCACACAAACGAGCCACGCAGCCGCTGTGGCAGGCGATGTCAGCGGAACAGCCAGTGCAGCTCGCCAGAGGCGGAGAGCAGGAAGACCGCGCGTCCGTTCGTCGGCAAGGAACACCACCAAGTACGCCACGGCAAGCACCAGCCACGCACCGACGCAGATGGTGGCAACAAGCATCGGCGCCATCCATGCGTGCGTCCCGCGACTCAACACCCACGCATTTAGTCCAAGAATCAGCAGCGCCACGGTCGCTGGCCAGCCGACGGCGTTAGACCGGAGCAGGTTGGCCCGCCAGCCACCAAAGAAGTCGGCCAAAGGCCGATCGCTAGCCTCGTCGGTGCCGAGCCGACCGAGCACACTCACTGCCGCGACGCTCGCGGGCAGATGACCAAGCAGAATCAGTCCCAGAGCAGTCGTGAGCCACCATGCAAGACTGACCTCAACCACTTGCGTGACGCGGCCGAGCCAGCGCATGCCGGTCTCAGCCCAGCCGCCGTCATGACGGGGCGCCTGCGTCAGGCCTTGATCCCCCACACCGTCACTCCATCCTCATCCAGCCCTGCGAACGCAAGGTCGCCAGCATGGGCGAAGGCCACAGCGTCGACGACCTCGCCACGGACGCTCACGTTACCGCGACCTGCCTCAGCGAGGCTGACCAGATCATCGGACGTGAGGGCAACGCGGTCAGGTGTGATCGGAGTTGGGGCTGTCGGATCGAGACGATAGATCAGCCAGTCGCCTGCCCAGTCCGCACTCTGTGGAACCTCGTGTTCGGGCGCCGGTAGAGGATTGGCCACCGGCCAGCCGCCCTCGGTCCACTTCAATGCTCGCAAATGGGCCGTGTGCCGCTTGGGGTCGGCTCCGTCGCGGACGTGGTGCACGAGCACCCAGCCCGATTCGGTCTCCAGGTGAGAGCTGTGTCCGGGGGCCGCCCACACGGTGCCGTCTGGGGCCTCGTAACCGGTGAGGATCATGGTGCCCACTTGCGCAGGGGGCTCGCTGGTATCGACGAGTCCACGGCCCCGTGCATCCAGGTAGGGCCCGTCGATCGAGTTCGACGCCGCTATCCGCACGTTGTAGCTATCAAACAGCGAGTCAAAGGAGCAGAACAGGTGATACTCGCCGGCTGCACTGGGCTGAGCCACGATGTGTCCACCCTCAACGGCGCCATTGATCGATGCTGCGCGCCGGACCAGCGGCGTGCCTTCGTCGCCTGCCTTGAGCGGTAGCCCGGCGCCGTCGAGACGTACTATTCGTAGACCGCCGAAGAAGGAGCCGTAGAGCAACCAGTCGTTGCCTTGTGCATCGGTGGTGACCGCTGCGTCGATGGCGTTGACCTCGTGGGTGTCGTGCCTCGTCGCGACGACGATGGCGCGATGCTCCCACGGGCCGACGGCGTCGGGCGCGGTGGCCAGCGAGATCGCTGACGTCCGCGACCCGAACGAGCTGGCCGAGTAGTACATCCGGTACTCGTCCCCTCGGCGGATCACCTCAGGCGCCCAGATGCCTTCAGCTCCAGACCATTCTGCGGCGGGTCCTGGCACTCCATCGAAGGCATGCCCATACCAACTCCAGGTCTCGAGATCCGAGGACTGGCGAATCTGCACGCCGGCGCCGGACCCACCGGCGACGGCGGTGTCAGTCGAGAACATCAACCAGCGGCCGTCTCTGGACCGAACGACTGTTGGGTCGTGAGCACCCCAGAGTCCAGGGTCGTCGTAGGTGGCGGCGGTGGCGACCGAAAGATATTCGGGTCCCATGTCAGCCCTTCGTTCCGGTCAGGGCGACTGATTCGATGATCTGGCGCTGGAAGGCCACGAAGATGGCAAACACCGGCACAAGGGCGATCACCGACGCGGCCATGATCAATGGGTAGTCCGTGAGGATGGCGTAGTTGGCGTTGAAGTTGGCGATGACCACCTGGAGCGTCTGCTGCTCTGGGCTGTTGAGGTACAGGATGGGAGCGAGGTAGTCGTTCCAGACCGCCATGAACCACAAGATGAATTGGGCAGCGATGGCAGGCCGGATGAGGGGCACGATCATCGATCCGAAGATCCTGAAGTAGCCCGCGCCGTCGATCTTGGCGGCCTCAATGAGTGAGTCCGGCACGCTGTGCAGATACTGGCGGAGGAAGAAGACCATCATGATGTTGCCGAAGAGGCCCGGAACGATCAGCGGGAGCAAAGTGTCGACCCAGCCGATGTTCGCGAACATCACGAACTGCGGGATCATCAGGGTTGGGAACGGGATCATCATTCCTGACAGCAGGAAGAGGAAGATCAGGTTCTTGCCCGGGAGTCGGAGCTTGCTAAACGCGAACGCGGCCATCGTCGAGGTGATGGTGCCGACGATCGTGACGGTCGCGGACACAATGAGGGAGTTCTTGATACCGGATAGGAGCGGTCCGGCATCCCAGACACGGACGTAGTTCTCCCACTGCGGTACTGGTGGAATCCACTCGGGCGGGAGGGCGAAGACGCCGTCGCGGGTTTTCAGCGACGTGGAGACCATCCACAGCAGCGGCGCGATCATGACGATGCCACCGATGAGTAGGAGGACGGCAACGATGATGTTGCCGGTGCGGTAACGGGTTTTCACAGTGCGAGCCATGTCACTCGGTTCCTTCGTGGCCGTGGCGCGCGTTCCACCAGAACTGCAGGGCCGTGATGGTGAAGACGATGATGCCGAGCAGAACCGCCATCGCGGCCGCATAGCCCATCTGCAGGTTGGCGAAGGCCTTCTGCCAGATGTACCAAACGATTGAGGCGGAGGAGAACTCGGGGCCACCGGTTGGGGTCATGATGTTGATCTCGGTAAAGATCTGAGATCCGCCAATGATGCCGGTGACAACCAGGAAGAAGGTGACCGGTTGCACCATCGGGAACGTGATGTGCCAGAAGCGCTGCCAGGCGCTGGCGCCGTCGAGCTCCGCGGCCTCCATCAGCGATCTGGGGACGGACTGCAGCGCGGCCAAGTAGAGCAGCATGGAGAAGCCGAGACCCTTCCACACAGCCATGAGGATCAGAGCCGGCTTGACTGTTGCCGTGTCCTGGAGCCAGTTGGGACCCTTGATCCCGACGAGGTCCAGCACTTGGTTCACGAGGCCGAAATCTCCGTTGTAGGCCCACTGCCAAAGGATTGAGACGGCGGCCAGGGAGCTGACCACGGGCACGTAGTAGATCGAGCGGAAGAACGTCTGACCGGGCATCCTCCGGTTCATCGCCAACGCGAGCGTGAGTGCCAAGATCAGGCCGATCGGAATGCCGATCATGTAGAAGAACGTGTTCCCCAGTGACTTCAAGAAGTACGGGTCGTTGAAGGCCTGAATGTAGTTGTTCAGCCCCACCCACTGCGGGTCGGCGAGCATGTTCCAGTTCGTGAATGACGCGTAGATGCTGTACAGAAATGGGCCGATGGCGAACACCAGGAAGCCCACGACGGGCAGCGTGATGAACGCGATCGCGACCAAGTGCTCGCGTCGGTACAGGGTTGACTTGCGCTTGCGCGTTGTCGACATGGCGTCAGCACTGGCGCTCATGGATGCCTCCTACTCGGAGTCGTGGGGGCAGGGCTCGGGCCCCACCCCCACGACTGAGTGTTGAATCAGATACCGGCGGCCTGGTTGGCCTGGTCCAGCTTCGCCTGCATGCGAGGCTGCACTTCCTTGCAGTACTCGGCGGCAGTCTTCTTGCCGTCGAGAACCGGCTGGATGCCGGTCCAGAACTCGTCGTACCATTCGCCGGACCAAGTGGTGGCGGCGGGCAGCGCACGGCCGTAGTCTTCGGCGATCTTGATGAACTCCATCTTGTTCTCCGGCTTGCCCTCAGACTCTGCGTACTCGCCCTTGGCCATGTCCACCAAGTTGGGGATCTGGACGCCAGCCTTGTACAGGAGACGCTGGGCATCCTCGTCGGCCGAGAGGTACATAGCCAGCTGGGCCGCCAGTTCGGAATGCTTGGTCTTGTTGGACACGGCAATACCGAGGGAGCCGAGCCACGTGGCTGTCTTTCCGGTAGACCCGACGGGGTAAGGGATCAGATCCCAGTCGAAGTCGAGCTTCGTGTAGGTGGAAACGTCCCACGGACCCACCGGGAAGAAGCCGATCTGACCGCGCATCCAGCGCTGGTAGGTGTCCATCGTCTGGGCCTGCGCGATGGAAGGGGTGGACTCGTCCACGAGCTGGATGTCTGCGAAATCCTGCAGCGCAGCTGCGAACTCCGGGGTGTCGACGGTGACCGTGCGACGATCCGCATCTGCCCAATCGGCGCCGTTGGACCAAGCCCACGCCTGCAGGTTCCAGACGACGTTGAGGCCCGTGCCCCACTGCTCGCCGCCCTGCGTCAACTGCTTCGCAACCTCACGGAACTCGGCCCAGGTGTAAGGGGTGTCCTTGCTGGGCAGCGGAATGCCAGCCTTCTCGAACATGGTCTTGTTGTAGCCAAACGAGAACGGGCCAACATCCTTGGGCAGACCGTAGATGGCGCCCTGGCCGACCTTGGTGCCGTCGAAGCGGTACGAATCCACGCCATACTTCCACACCTTGGAGATGTCGATTCCGGCCTTCTCGATGTCGCCCGAGATGTCCTTGACGATGCCGTTCTTGGCGAAGGCCATGACGGCGCCCTGCTCCAGATAAAACACGTCAGGGGTCTGGTTGCCGGTGATGGCGGCCTGCAGCTTGGTGCGGTACTGGTCGGCGTCGGTCGCGATGACCTTGACCTTGGCGCCAGTCTCCTTCTCGAAGGCCTTGATGGCCTCGTCGTAGGCCTTACGCTCATCCGCGCCGCCGCGGAACATGTACGTGAGTTCGACGCCTTCGCCGCTCACCTTCCCACCCGACGTGGTGCTGGAGGGGGTGTTCGAGGCGTTGCCGCCGCCCGAGCAGGCGGCGAGGGTTGGGGCCGCCACGGCCGCGCTGGCGCCGGCAAGGAAGGTGCGGCGGTTGAGATTGCCAATCATGCTTGGCCCTTTCTAGATGCTGGGCCGGCCCCTGAGCGGCCTATCCGTCGCTGGCGGCCACCCCGAGTTCCAACCCTGGAACTGCTGATAGGCAGGACCCTACGCTTTCATCGTTGTACACTCAACCCTTGTTATCAAACCGTGACATTTCCACAGTCACGTGAGCGTAAATAGACCGGTCACAGGCTCACCTCTTGATCCTTTGACGCTACTGTGCGACCCTTGTTTTCTATCGATGTAAACAGACTCGCAAAGGGGCGTGCCATGAACCAGGCAACACTCGTCATCAATCCAGCCTTCCGGGTGGGTCCCGTCCGTAGACGAACGTTCGGCTCGTTCGTCGAGCACCTGGGCCGCTGCGTCTATACGGGCATTTATGAGCCAGGTCATCCGACGGCCGATGAGAATGGCTTCCGCGGCGACGTCCTCGAGCTCGTGCGTGAACTGGGTGTGTCGACCGTTCGCTACCCTGGCGGCAACTTCGTGTCCGGCTATCGCTGGGAGGACGGCGTTGGCCCAGTTGACGAGCGACCGCACCGTCTCGATCTCGCGTGGCACTCCTCGGATCCAAACACCTTCGGCACTGACGAGTTCATGCGCTGGGCCAAGCTGGCCGACATCGAACCGATGATGGCAGTCAACCTCGGCACGCGCGGCGTCCAGGAGGCCCTCGACCTCCTGGAGTACTGCAACGTTCCCGGCACCTCTCACTTCGCCGAGCAGCGCCGCGCCAACGGCACCGACGAGCCTTACCGGGTGAAGATGTGGTGCCTCGGCAACGAGATGGACGGCCCTTGGCAGATCGGGCACAAGACTGCGGAGGAGTACGGGCGCATCGCAACGGAAACCGCGCGGGCAATGCGGATGATGGATCCCTCCCTGGAGCTCGTGGCGTGTGGATCCTCGTCGCGCTCCATGCCCACCTTCGGCGAGTGGGAACGCGTCGTGCTCACTGAGGCGTGGGACCACGTCGACATGGTGTCGGCCCATGCCTACTATTGGGAGGGCGAACACGGTCTGCAAGAGTTCCTGGTCTCTGCCGAGGATATGGATCGTTTCATCGATCAGGTTGGCGCCACCATCGACACCGTCGGTGCCGCCAGGAAGAGCGACAAGCAGATCGGCATCTCGTTCGACGAGTGGAACGTCTGGTACCAAGACCGCACCCCGTCGAAGCCTCCTACGGGCGACGACTGGCCTGTGGCGCCTCGCCTGCTGGAAGACAACTACTCCGTGGCCGACGCCGTAGTGTTCGGGAACCTGCTCATCTCATTGCTTCGCCACACGGATCGCGTGTGGTCCGCGAACCTCGCCCAGCTCGTCAACGTGATCGCTCCGGTGATGAGCGAGCCAGACGGCCCGGTGTGGAAGCAGACCACATTCCACCCCTTCGCGCTCACCTCGAAGTACGCCCGAGGGGAGGTTCTCCGCGTCGTTATCGACTCCCCCACCATCGACAGCCACGCCTTCGGTGCTGTCCCGGCTGTCGACGCAGTTGCCACTTGGGACAACTCAGATGGCGCCCTCTTCCTCGTCAACCGCTCTGAAACCGACACCATCGAGGTGGCTGCCGAAGTGCCAGGGGGAACCTCGCTCGTCGAGGCTCTGACGTTGAATCACGACGATCCGCGTTGGCAGGCCAGCGTCGACGACGACACCACCGTCGCACCCCGCGCCAACGAATCGGCAGAGCTCGGCGACGGCACCTTGACGATCTCCCTCCCGCCCATCTCCTGGACGATGGTGAGGCTGGCCCGATGATGAAGCGGTGGGCTGCGGGATTGCTGGCGGTCGCTGTCCTGAGCGGCTGCCAGTCCACCGCGCCCGCCGCCGAGGAACTCGAGCTCAGCGGCGAGCTTCGGACGCATGACCCGGGGATCGTCGTCGGGACTGACGAGCACCCCTGGTTTGTGTTCTCAACCGGGGACAATCGGGTGTCGCTAGGCGCCATCCAGGTGCGCACCTCCCCGGACGGGCGCGAGTGGAGCTACGCAGGCGAGGTCTGGGGCCCAAGCACTGAGCCCAAGTGGGCCGTCGAGAAGATCACCGGGGTGCAGAACTTCTGGGCCCCAGAGGTCATCGAATACGACGGCACCTGGTACCTCTACTACTCAGTCTCGACATTTGGCTCCAACACCTCAGCAATCGGTCTGATGACCAACGACGAGTTGAGCGCCGACGACCCCTCGGCGGGCTGGGTGGATCAAGGGGAAGTCATTTCGTCGGACGGTAGCAAGGACTACAACACCATTGACCCGGCAGTGTTGGTGGACGAGTCCGGCCAGGGGTGGATGGCGTTTGGCTCCTTCTGGGGCGGCATCCAGCTGGTGGCACTCGACTTCCCCTCCGGCAAGGTCTCCGAGGGTTCCGAACCCGTGATGATCGCCAGCCGCCAAACAGCCACCAACGCGATCGAGGCACCGGCCCTGCTGTACCGCGACGGGTGGTACTACCTGTTCGTTTCCTTCGACTCGTGCTGCCAAGGCACCGCCAGTACATACAACATCAACGTCGGTCGGGCCAAGAGCCCGGAGGGCCCCTACCTCGACGCCGACGGAGTCGATCTCGCCGACCGGGGCGGCACCTTGCTGCTTGAGACCACCGCTAACCGGATCGGGCCCGGCGGTCAATCGGTCTCGGGCGACTACCTCGCCTACCACTACTACGACGAGAATCTCGGCGGCGATTTCCAGCTCGCCATTCGAAAGCTCGGCTGGCGCGACGGCTGGCCTGTCCTTCGCACAGCACAAGAAACCAATCAATAAATAAGGAGAGCTACTCCCATGGCCACCACCGCTGTCATCAACGTCGACGTCACCGGCGCAAAGATCAACCGCCACCTCTACGGCCAGTTCGCCGAGCATCTGGGCAACTGCATCTACGAGGGCATCTTCGTGGGCGAAGACTCCCCTATCCCCAACGTGCGGGGCATGCGCACCGACGTCGTCGAGGCACTCAAGGCTCTAAACATTCCCAACCTGCGCTGGCCCGGCGGGTGTTTCGCCGACGAGTACCACTGGCGTGACGGGGTCGGTCCCCGCGAGGAGCGGCCCACCGTAGTCAACACTCACTGGGGCAACGTCGTCGAAGACAACTCGTTCGGCACGCACGAATTCCTTGACTTGTGCGAGCAGCTGGGCGCGGATCCCTACATTTGCGGCAACGTCGGCTCCGGCACCGTCCGAGAGATGGCGGACTGGATCGAGTATCTCACGCGCTCCGGGGACGCCCCAATGTCCAAATTGCGCCGTGAGAATGGCCGCGACGAGCCGTGGACCATTCCGTTCTGGGGCGTCGGCAATGAATCGTGGGGCTGCGGCGGAAACATGCGCGCCGAGTACTACGCCGACCTGGCGCGCCAGTTCTCCACCTACTGCCGCGAGCACGATGGCAACAAGCTGTACAAGATCGCAGGCGGCGCCAACGTCGACGATTACCACTGGACCGAGACGCTCATGAAGACCCTCGGCGATCTGGGCTGCGGCTGCAACCCACGCCACTTCTTCGACGCCATCTCGCTGCACTACTACACCTACCCCGGTCAGTGGCCGCCCACCTTCAGCGCCACAGACTTCGACGCCGACGTGTACTACGACACCATGCGCTCGGCCTGGCGCATCGAGGAGCTCCTGACGCGCCACGGCAACATCATGGACGTCTACGACCCCACCAAGCGGATCGGCCTGGTGCTCGACGAATGGGGCACATGGTTCGCGGTCGAGCCCGGCACCAATCCCCGCTTCCTGTTCCAGCAGAACACCATGCGTGACGCCCTGGTTGCCTCGTTGCACTTCGACTCATTCCACCGCCACGCGGATCGTCTCGTGATGGCCAACATCGCGCAGGTGGTCAACGTGCTGCAAGCCATGCTCTTCACCGACGGAGAGACCCTGGTTCGGACCCCCACCTACCACGTGTTCGAGATGAACAAGGGGCACCAGGATGCCGATTCGCTCGCACTCAACTGGGTTGGTGATGCCCTGCCGTCGCGACAGGTCGGTGGCACCCCCATCGAGCTCATCTCAGGCTCGGCGAGCGTGAAGGACGGCACGGTGCTGATCTCCCTCAGCAACCTCGACCTCGAGTCAGCACACAGCGTCCGCCTCGACCTCCGGGGCGCCACGTTCACCGCGGCCGAGGCCCGCATCCTGACTGCGTCGGCCATCGAGGCACGCAACACAACCGAATCGCCCGATGAGGTTGTCCCACAGCCGTTCGACGTCGAGTTGCCGACCGATTCGGTCCTCAGCATCGACATCCCCGCCCACAGCTTCCTCACCATCTCCCTGTCCACCCACTAGCCCCCCACCAACTCCAGAAGAGGAGCCACACCGATGTCGCGTCATCCGCTCACCAGGCTCGCCGCCGCCGGTGTCGCCATGGGCCTCGCGCTCGTCGCGTCGCCCGCCGTCGCCAAGCCTCCGTCCACACCCGCCCCGGCACCAGAGTTCTCCAACGCCACCGTCCATGACCCCGATCACATCGAGGTTGACGGCGTCCACTACGTCTTTGGCTCGCACCTCGCGGCTGCATCGAGCACCGACTTGATGAACTGGACCCAGATCGCCGAAGGCGTCAACCCGGCCAACCCACTGTTCGACGACGTCACCGTCGAACTCGCGGAGGCCCTCGAATGGGCGCAATCGCCCACTCTGTGGGCTCCTGATGTGATCCAGTTGCCTGACGGCCAGTTCTACATGTACTACAACGCCTGCAAGGGTGACTCCCCCCGCTCGGCTATGGGCATCGCAGTGGCAGACAAGGTCACCGGCCCTTACCGCGATCTGGGCTTGATCCTGAAGTCCGGCATGTGGGGACAGCCGTCCGAGGACGGCACCATCTATGACGCGCGGATTCATCCCAACGTCGTCGATCCCGACGTCTTCTTCGACCAACAGGGGCGACTCTGGATGACCTACGGATCCTTCTCAGGCGGCATCTTCTCGCTTGAACTCGACCCCAGCACAGGATTCCCCTTCCCAGACCAGGGCTACGGCAAGCACCTCTGGGGCGGCAACCACGCCCGCATCGAGGGTCCTGCCGTGCACTACCGAGACGGCTTCTACTACCTGTTCGTCACCTACGGTGGATTGGACGCGACAGGCGGCTACAACATCCGGGTTGCCCGCTCCACCTCTCCTGATGGGCCCTTCCTCGACGCCGACGGCCGAGACATGTCAACCGTGAAGGCCGACCCAAGTAAGCCGCTCTTCGACGACGCCTCCATCGCCGAATCGGCAGTCAAGCTGGCAGGTAACCACCTGTTCGCACGCACGGTGGGCGACCCCGGTTCCGGGCCCGGCACCGGCTACGTCTCCCCCGGCGGAAGCACAGCATTCGTCGATGACGCCACCGGTCGAACCTTCCTCGCCTTCCACACCCGCTTCCCCTACCGCGGCGAAGAACACCAGGTCCGAGTCCACGAACTCCTCTTCGACGCCGAGGGGTGGCCAACGATCACTCCGCTTCGCTACGGCGGCGAGACGCGTTCAACCACCTTCCGCGCCGACATGGTGGGTACGTGGGCGGTGGTCGATCACGCCCCCCGCACCATCGACACCGACCTCCATCCGGCTCGGCAGGTGACATTCACCCAGCAAGGCGCAATCACAGGCGCGTTGACCGGCGCTTGGAAGAAGTTGGGCCGCCAGAAGGCCCTGCTGACCATCGATGGCTCGACCTTTGAAGTGGCTTTCACTGAGCAGTGGGACGCTGATCAGTCGGCATGGGTGCCCACCTTCACCGGCATCAAGCCCGACGGCGCCGCGCTCTGGGGCGTCAAGCGGACTCTGGTGTCCCCGGCGGGGGCCGTGGCCCGGGTCGTCGCGGATCTCACCTTGCCTGACTCCACGATCACCAACATCACCCTTCCCACCGTCGGCACCCAGGGATCCACAATCTCGTGGACCTCCTCGGACTCGGCTGTCATCGCATCTGACGGCACCGTCACCCGACCAGCGGCAGGAGAACCTGACGCAGTGGTCACCCTCACGGCCACCGTCACCAACGGTGAAGCTACCGCCGTCAAGACCTTCACAGTAACCGTTCCGGCGCGCGTCGCGGGTGGTCTCGTCGCCAGCTACTCCTTCGACGGCTCCCTGACCGACTCCGTGGGCGGAGCTCCCGGCCAGATCGCTGGCCCCCGCATCGGCGCACCGGGCGGAACCGCAGCCTACGTGCCAGGCGTCTCCGGCGAGGCGTACTCGTTCGACGGATCCACCGGTATCCGGCTTCCCGACGGTCTTGTCTCGGGCGGGACCTACTCCGTGTCGCTGTGGCTGAAGCCGGAGCAGCTGACCCAGTTCACCACGGCGTTCTTCGCCGCCCGCACCGATACCTCCTGGGTGAGCCTTGTCCCGTACGGCCATGGCGGCGTCGGTGGCCAGACGATGGTGTGGTCGGGAACACAGTGGTACAACGCGGGGTTTGGCCAGCGCATCCCGACCGGAACGTGGAGCCACGTCGCGTTCTCCGTCGATTCCGGGAAGCTAACCGGCTGGATCAATGGCCAGCCTGCCTTCAGCGGCACAGGGTTCCCCGATGTTCTCACCACTCAAACGGGCATCTTCAGCCTAGCGACGAACTGGTGGGATACGCCGTACAAGGGCGCCATGGACGAGCTGCGCGTCTACAACGCGGCACTCACCGACGCCCAGGTCACTGAGCTGGCTCGTCGCTGACCACGAGGTGGGGCTCCAGGCGCTCACGCATGCGCGCCGGGAGCTCCACCTTTTTCATGTTCAGATCCGCACACACCAGGATTGTCCTGGCTCGCACAAGCACGGCGCCGTTGACTGGGTCGGTGATCTCGGAGGCCAACACGATCGATGAGGTGCCAAGGCTCACCGGAGCCACCCGAATGACGAACGGCGTCACACGGTGGTCGATCTGCGCGACGTAATCAACGTCCTGGCGCGCGACCAACCACATGTACTGCGAGCCCTTCGAGCCAGCCCGCGCCATGGACGGGTCCCACTGCGTGGTGGCGGTGACGCGGGCCTGCTGGACGTAGTCGAACACCATGGCGTTGTTGACGTGGCCGTAGGAATCGAGATCCGACCAGCGCACGAACGTGTCGATGGCGGTGCCGCGCGCCTCCAGCGACGGCGCCTCGAGCTCCCGCAGCGGGTCGGCATCGGTGCGGTGGGCGTCGAAGAACGCGCGCTGTTCCGCCGTCAGCCGGACGGGGCGCTGCTCGTCGAAGTCGAACGGGCACAGCACGGTGCGAGCGCGGACAGCCACCTGTCCGCCCTGGCTGAGCTCGTACGCGATCTCGATCTTGGCGGCGCCCAAGGACGCAACCCCCAACTCGACGTGGATGCCCTCATCGTCGTAGTCGATCGACCGCCGGTACTCCACCTGGTGCGACACCACGATGACGCCGGAATCCAGCAGGCTGGACGCGACCCCGCCGCGGAGGAAGCGCACGCGCGCCTCCTGCAGGTAGTCGACGATGACCCCGTTGTTAACGTGCCCCTGCGCGTCCATGTCGGACCACCGCAGGGGCAGCGTCGTCGAAAACACTCAGTCTTCCTGCGGGTACATCTGCTCGACGAGATCCGAGTAGGTGTCGGTGACCGCGGAGCGTCGGATCTTCATGTTGGCGGTGACGCCGGCGTTCTCGACGGTGAGCTCGTGATCCAGGATCTTGAACTGCTTGACCGTCTCCCATCGCTCAAGCTTGGAATTCACGCGGCCCATCTGGCGCTCGATCGAGGAGTAGATCTCAGGACGCTGCGACAGCTCGGTGTAGCTGAGGTGCCCCAGATTGCGCTTCTCGGCCCACTTCTGCAGGAGGGCGGGATCGAGGACGACGAGAGCGGAGACGAACTTGCGTCCCTCACCGATCGCGATGGCCTGCGAGATGTAGGGGATGTTCGCGGCGATCGCCGATTCCACCTTCTGCGGCGCGACGAACTTGCCGCCGGAGGTCTTGAAGAGGTCCTTCTTGCGGTCGGTGATGCGGATGCGGCCCTCGGGCGTGATCTCGCCGATGTCGCCCGTGTGGTACCAGCCGTCGACGAGCACCTTGTCGGTCTTCTCGGGCAGGTTGTGGTAGCCGGGGGTGACGATCGGGCCGCGCAGGAGCAGCTCGCCGTCGTCGGCGATCTTGGCCTCGATGCCGGGCAGGGCCGGGCCGACGGTGCCGAAATCCGGATCAGACGGGAGATCGACGGCGGCGATCGCGCTGGTCTCGGTGGCGCCGTAGCCCTCGACGATGAGGATGCCCGCGGCGTAGAACCACTTCTGGACCTGCGGCGACAGCTTGGCCGAACCCGAGATCATGAACTTGATGTTGCCGCCGAGCTTGGTCTTGAGCTTGGAGAACACCAGCTTGTCGGCGATCTTGTACTTCTTGGCCA
>DYZF01000186.1 GCA_020741375.1 Tessaracoccus flavescens | reverse complement strand
CTGGAGCGCACGTTCGGCCGCTGGCAGCTCACGGATGCCGACGGATCACCTCAGCCCACCGACCGCCTCGTCGATCTCCTGCGCGACCGACTCGCCGAGCGGGGCGTGCGCATCGTCGACCAAGCCGACGGGCCAGCCGACATCGACTGTCGGCCCACCCCCGCACGGCCCTCCCGGTGGTGGCGCAGGCCCCCGGCCCCGCATACGGCCGCGGCGTGGCTGGCGAGCACGCCCATCGACGACGGCGGCCAGTTGCGCGCGTCGTCGTCCTCCCCCGCAGGCGACGCGCCGTGGGCCCAACTGGGCAGCGCGGCGCTCGCCGTCTATGCGGCACACGAACGGGCGACCGGTGAAGACTGCCGGCCCACCAACAAGGATTTCCGGCTACCCCGGCTTGCGGATCCAGCGGATGCCGAAGAAGGCGATGAGGGCTAGCGCGATCGCGGCCACCCAGACAACGTCGGGCACGGCCCGACCGATCTGACCCAACCACGATTCCAGACGGAACTGCTGCGTGGCGTCCAGGATGCCGCCCAGCCCGGCGGTGGCGTCGGTGGTGATGAACAGCACGCCCACGATCACGAACAGCAGGCCGGAGATCAGGCCCCACACGGTGGTGTTGATGGGTCCGATCTGGACGGGGCGCGGCCGCAGCCGGTCCGCGATCTTGAACTTGTCCCACACCAGCGACAGCAGGATCAGCGGCACCACCATGCCCGCGGCGAAGCTGGCCAGCAGGAGCGCCCCAGTGACGGCGCGCCCGGAGACGGCGGCCACCGTCAGCACAGCGCCCAACAGCGGCCCCGTGCATGCACCGGCCAGGCCGTAGGTCATGCCGAGCAGGACCGCCCCGGCAACTCCCCGCGGGTCACCGCGCTGGCCGACGCCGAAGCTGGGGAACTTCACGCCCAGCAGCATTAGCAGCCCGAAAACGATGAGGATGATCCCCGCCACGAGCGTGAGGGTGCCGCGGTGGGTGGTGAGCAGGGAACCGAACAGCCCTGCGCCCACGCCGAGCGGCACCAGCGTGATGAGCAGGCCGAGATAGAACAGCCCTGTGCGGGCCAGCAGCGCTCCCACCCTGCCGCTGAACGCGTAGGCGAAGAAGGCCGGCAACACCAGCGCTGCGCACGGGCTCAGGATGGCCGCCAGTCCGCCGAGGAAGGCGCCCGCGTATCCGATCTCCATCAGCCGCGCTGCGCGGCCTGCTCCGCGATGATCTGCTCGAACACCTCGAGCGGCTGGGCGCCGGAGATGAACTGCGTGCCGATCACGAACGACGGCGTGGACGAGACCCCCATGGCGCCGGCCTCGGCCGAGTCGGCCATGACGGCCTCCTCGAGCGCCGGGTCCGCCCAATCGGTCTGGAACTTGGCGGCGTCCAGCCCCAACTCCTCGACGATGCCCATGACGACGGCGTCCTCGATGTCGGGGTGGCCCTGGTTGGGCAGGGCGGCGAAGAGGGCGTGCTGGAACTCGAAGTACTTGCCCTGGTTGCCGGCGGCCCGGGCGGCGGTGGCCGCCTTGATCGACTCGTCGCCGAAGATCGCCAGATCGCGGAACTCGATGCGCAGGGTGCCGTCGTCGATGAACTTGGCGAGCTGCGGCAGCGTCTCCTCGGCCCACACGGAGCAGAAGGGGCAGCGGTAGTCGGCCCACTCGGTGAGCACCACCTTGGCGTCGACGGCGCCCTTCGCCAGGGGGTCGTCGGCTTGGCGCTTCGGGAGGGTCTCCAGCAGGAAGCGCTCCTGCTCGGCGATCTCCTCGTCGCTCAGCGACGGCCGGGTCGTCGGCTCCGGGGCAGGGGCCGCGCCCGCCCCGTCAGGGGTCGCGGTCACGGTGACGGTCGCGGTGGCCGTCGCCTGCGCGGGCGCCGCGGTCGCGCCACGCGACGAGGCCATCTGAGCGATCACTGCCAACAGAACCACCACCGCTGCTGCGAGGGCGACGATGGTGGCTTTGTAGGTCTTGAGAGACCGCTCTTGGGTAGACATACCCCCACTCTGCCACGGTCGGTAGTAAGGTTGATTGTCTGCCTCACCCAAGGAAGCTTCGACTTGACTACTTCGCGCGCGGATCTCGACCGTGAAATCGCCCTCGAGCAGGCTCACGTCGACAAGGTGTACGACAATCTGTCATCGGCGACGGCCAGCGCCAAGAACCTTGCCCAGCAGGGCCGCGAGATCTTCACGTCGGACCGCACAGACTTCCTCCGCGAAGAAGACGGCACCGCTCTGTTCGAGCGCGACGCCTTCGCCTATCAGGCGGCGCGCCGGCTCGCGATCCTCGACGCCGAGCACGAAGGCCTGGTGTTCGGCCGGATCGATCTGACCGACCTCGAGGCGCGCTACATCGGCCGCATCGGCGTGCGCGACGAGGAGTACGAGCCGCTGGTGATCGACTGGCGCGCCCCCGCTGCTGAACCGTTCTACCGCGCCACCCCCGCCGAGCCGATGGACGTGATCCGCCGTCGGGTGCTGCGCTGCCGCGACGACAAGGTGATCGGCCTCGAGGACGATCTGCTGGACGCCTCGGCCAACTCAGACCTGCCCATCTTCGGCGAGGGCGCCCTCATGGCCTCCCTCACCCGCGCCCGTGGCCGCACGATGAAGGACATCGTCGCCACGATCCAGGCCGAGCAGGACGAGGCCATCCGCGCGCCCTACCAAGGCATCACCGTCATCGCCGGCGGCCCGGGCACCGGCAAGACGGTGGTCGCGCTCCACCGCGCCGCGTTCCTGCTCTACACCAACCGCGCGCGGCTGGAGAAGGGCGGCGTGCTGGTCGTCGGCCCGTCCAATGTGTTCATGAACTACATCGAGCGCGTCCTGCCCAGCCTCGGCGAGGATTCGGTGACGCTGAAGGCCATCGGCTCGGTCGCGACGGATGTTCTGGGCCTCGCCAGCGAACGCGTCGACGACGCCCTGGCCGCCACCGTCAAGGGCAGCCTGAAGATGCGCACCGTGCTGCGGCGCCTCGTGCGCGTGCCGCTGATCGACAACCCCGACGCACTGCGCGTGCGGGTCTCCGTCAAGGGCGATGTGCTCAGCCTCGACGAGCGCGAGCTAGGCAAGCTGCGTGATCAGGTGCTCTCCACCACCAAGCTCAACCGCGGCCGCAAGCTGGCGACGGATCTGGTGGTGGGCGCCCTGAAGGCAAAGATCTCCGACGACACCCCCGTCGAGCCGCACGAACTCGACGACCTCATCCGCGAGCACCCGGCGCTCCAGATGTTCATGAACGCGTGGTGGCCGTCGCTCACCGCCACCCGCGTGCTGGCTCGGTTGGCAGATCCGGCGCTGGTCGCGCAGGTCGCCGGTGAGTTGAGCGCCGAGGAGCAGCGTGCGCTCGCCGCGTCGTACGGCTGGTTGGCCACCTCCGGGGAAACCCCCGAGAATGCGCGGGGTTGGTCGGTGGCCGATATCGCCCTGC
>DYZF01000185.1 GCA_020741375.1 Tessaracoccus flavescens | reverse complement strand
CACCTGTGTCGGTACCGACTCGCACACCACCATGGAGAACGGTCTCGGCGTTCTCGGCTGGGGCGTCGGCGGCATCGAGGCCGAGGCCGCGATGCTCGGTCAGCCGATCTCCATGCTCATCCCGCGCGTCGTTGGCTTCAAGCTCAAGGGCAAGCTCTCCGAGGGCACCACCGCCACGGACCTCGTGCTCACCATCACGGAGATGCTCCGCGAGCACAAGGTGGTTGGCAAGTTCGTCGAGTTCTACGGCGAAGGCGTCTCCCAGGTGCCGCTGGCCAACCGCGCCACCATCGGCAACATGAGCCCCGAGTACGGCTCCACCATCGCGGTCTTCCCGATCGACGACAAGACCACCGATTACCTGCGCCTGACCGGCCGCGACGAGGAGCAGATCGCCCTCGTGGAGGCTTACGCCAGGGAGCAGGGTCTCTGGCTGGATCCCAACCATGAGCCCGTGTTCTCCGAGTACCTCGAGCTGGACCTGTCGACGGTTGTCCCGTCGATCGCCGGCCCGAAGCGCCCGCAGGACCGCATCCAGCTCATCGACGCCAAGTCCAACTTCGAGGCTGCGGTTCCCACCTACACCTCGGACCCGGGCAAGGTCGTTCCGATCACGCTGGCCGACGGCACGTCGTTCGATCTGGAGAACGGTGCGGTTACCGTCGCCTCCATCACGTCGTGCACCAACACCTCCAACCCGAGCGTCATGATCGGCGCGGCGTTGGTCGCCAAGAAGGCCGTCGAGAAGGGCATCACCCGCAAGCCGTGGGTGAAGACGTCGCTGGCTCCCGGCTCGCAGGTGGTCACCGACTACTACGAGAAGGCTGGCCTCACCCAGTACCTCGACGCGATCGGCTTCAACCTGGTGGGCTACGGCTGTGTCACCTGCATCGGTAACACCGGCCCGCTTATCCCCGAGATCTCGGCCGCCGTCAACGACGAAGACATGGCGGTCACCGCTGTGCTGTCGGGCAACCGTAACTTCGAGGGTCGCATCAGCCCCGACGTGAAGATGAACTACCTCGCCTCTCCGATGTTGGTCATCGCCTACGCGCTCGCCGGCACCATGAACATCGACCTACTCAACGATCCGATCTCGCAGGACAAGGACGGCAACGACGTCTACCTCAAGGACATCTGGCCCACGCAGGCCGAGATCGAGGAAGTTGTCGGCTCGTCCATCTCCGCCGAGATGTTCTCGTCGCGCTACGCCGACGTGTTCAAGGGTGACGAGCGCTGGCGTTCGCTGCCCACCCCGGAGGGTGACACCTTCGAGTGGGACGACGCGTCCACCTACGTGCGTCGTGGCCCGTACTTCGAGGGCATGAAGGCTGAGCCGGATCCGGTGCAGGACATCTCCGGCGCCCGCGTGCTGCTGAAGCTCGGCGATTCGGTCACTACGGACCACATCTCGCCTGCCGGCAACATCAAGGCAGATTCCCCGGCAGGTCTGTACCTGGCCGAGCACGGCGTCGAGCGTCGCGACTTCAACTCCTACGGCTCGCGCCGTGGCAACCACGAAGTCATGATCCGCGGCACCTTCGCCAACATCCGCCTGCGCAACCAGATCGCACCGGGCACCGAGGGCGGCTTCACCCGCGACTTCACCCAGGCCGATGCTCCTGTGACCACCGTCTACGACGCGTCGGTCAACTACCAGGCGGCGGGCACTCCGCTCGTCGTGCTGGCCGGCAAGGAGTACGGTTCGGGCTCGTCGCGTGACTGGGCCGCCAAGGGCACCGCGCTGCTGGGCGTCAAGGTTGTCATCGCCGAGAGCTACGAGCGCATCCACCGCTCCAACCTCATCGGCATGGGCGTCGTTCCGCTGCAGTTCCCCGACGGCGAGTCGGCCGAGTCGCTGGGCCTCACCGGCGAGGAGACCTTCTCGGTTGAGGGCATCACGCAGCTCAACGACGGCGTCACCCCGAAGACCATGAAGGTCACCGCGGTGGCTCCTGATGGCAAGGAGACCGTCTTCGACGCAGTCGTCCGCATCGACACCCCAGGTGAGCGCGGCTACTACGTCAACGGCGGCATCATGCAGTACGTGCTGCGTAACCTCGCCAAGGCCTGATCGGATTCTGAGCCGGGCCCCGGGCCCGGTCCAAGGCTGAGACGCCGGCCCCGAAGCATCTTGCTTCGGGGCCGGCGTTTCTCTGTGACGATTCCCCGTCCTAGACCCAATGAGGACTGACCGTTGTGTATGCAAAGATAGACATAACGCATCGCTCGGTCTATTATTGCGGTCACAGGAGGGTGGATGTCAGGCTACAAGATCGATCAACAGCTCAGTGATGTGGGCGAGCACATCCGTGGGTGGCGAATGGTGCTCGGGCTGACCGCCCAGCAGGTCGCGGAGCGCGCCGGAATCACTCGGTCAACCGTCCACAAGATCGAGGCGGGAGATTCGGGCGTCCGCTGGGGCAGCGTCGCGCAGGTGCTGCGCGCGCTTGGCATCTTGGATAAGGCGGTGGAAGCCACCGATCCGTTGAGTAGCGATATCGGGCGCCTCCGCGCGGACCGATTGACGAAACGGCGTGCGCAGTGACCACCGTTCAGGTCCTCGTCGACGGGCCTGATGTGCCCATCTTGGTTGGGCAGGCGCACTTCACCCGACGCCGCGGCCAGGTCTCCACCACGTTCCTCTACGACCCCGACTATCTCATCAGTGGTGGCGTCAGCATTGATCCAGCGTTGCCGCTCATCTCAGGAGCCCAGTACCAAGAAGGTCTGATTCGCGCCTTCGCCGACGGGGCGCCAGATCGCTGGGGTAGGGGGCTGATCGAGAAGGCGGAGCGTCTCCGCGCGCGCGACGAGGGAAGGGCTCCCCGCAGGCTGGACGACGTTGATTTCCTTCTGGGTGTCAGTGACAACACCCGCCAAGGTGCATTGCGGTATCGGCTTACGGGCGACGAGAGGTTTCTCGGCTACACCGCTCACGTGCCCAAGCTGATCTCGCTGCCCGGTCTTCTGCGTGCGTCCGACGAACTGGCAGCTCACGACGATGCGTCGGAGGCCGTCAAGCGCCTACTCGACACAGGCACAACCGGGTTGGGTGGCGCTCGGCCCAAGGCCTCTGTGCGCTTGGACGACGGAGCGCTGGCGATCGCCAAGTTCCCACACCCAGGTGACCGGTGGGACGTCATGGCGTGGGAGGCCACGGCACTGGGCGTTATGGAGGCCGCGGGCATCCGTGTCCCGGAGCGGCAACTGAGGAAGGTGGGGGATCGCAGCGTGCTCATCTTGCGTCGTTTTGACCGCACGTCGACTGGCGAGCGGATCGGCTATATCAGTGCGTTGACCGCACTCAGCTCCAGCGACGGCGATCGCCGCGACTATGCAGAGATCGCCGAGTCGCTGCGCGACCTGTCTCGCTCACCGCGCCAAGATCACCATGAGTTGTTCAACCGAGTGGTGGCGAGCGTGGCGCTCGGCAACACTGACGATCATGCCCGCAATCACGGCCTTCTCCGTGATCGTGGAGGGTGGAGCTTGAGCCCCGCGTTCGATGTGAACCCGAACCCCGACCCCTGGCGAACGAGGGCCACCACGATCATGGGCGCCGACGGCCTCCCGGACGAGGCCGAGAGCTTGCTTGCGCTGGCTGCCGAGTGCAGCCTCTCGTTGGCGCAGGCTCGCGAACGAATTGCGCAGACGTGCCGCGCCGTCGGTGCGTGGAAGCAGGCTGCTCGCAGCAATGGGGTCAGTTCCCGCGAGGTCGCCATGATGGCCGAGGGTATCGAGCCGAGGCTGTCCGCCCTGCGCGCTCAGATCGGCTGACGCCCACTGGTTCTAAGGTGGCTGTCTTGGGTGAAGTTGCGGGCGGGCAGGCCTGCAGTGGGCCGCTCTTGGAATTGTCAGAGGATGGGTGTTGAATAGAACACATGTTCGATGATGAAGAAGTGATCAGGGTCTACGTTCCGCCGGGGTGGCCGGGTGTGGTGCGCCCGCCGGGGTCCGAGGGGTGGCTCAAATCGGCAGAGGCCTTCCTGTTGGATTGCTGTCCGTCCGAGTACCGCGGCTACGGGGTTCTGCGGCGCCATCCCATCGTCTTGGCGGGGTTGGCCAAGGAGTTCGTGGCGTCGCAGCTGGTGGCCACGCGGTCGGGGCTCACGGGGATGCGCACGTCGTTGTCCGGATTCGTGGATACGGCCACCTCGGATCAGGCGGCGCAGGTGCTGCAGGCCGAGGAAGCCAGATTGGTGAGGGTGGCCAGGGGAGTGGAGTTGGTGGATCAGGCGCTGAGAGATGCCCGGTTTGTCCCCAAGCTCTAGGCAAGGCGCCCGGCAAATACGGGGGGAGGGCCTAGTATTGGAGCCATGTCTTTGCTGGAATCGATCAATGGCCCGCGCGATCTTCGCGCGCTGTCGAGGAAACAACTCGATCAGTTGGCCACTGAGATCCGTTCCTTTCTGATCAAGAAAGTCAGCAAGACCGGCGGCC
>DYZF01000184.1 GCA_020741375.1 Tessaracoccus flavescens | reverse complement strand
CCTTCGCGGTGGGTCGGGCGTTGGGGCGTTCACGCGCGCGATAAGCGCGTGAACAGACCCTGGGCGAGAAGGCCCCATCCCCGCCCCACTCGCCCCAACCACAGTCGGAGCGTTCCCGGCGCGCGAGATTTCGATACGCCCGGCGCTCCGCGCGCGGACTACTCAATCACCGGCAGGAGCCCCACAACAAGCGACCCCAAAGTGCCCGGCGACCCCGCGACAGGGATAGCCTGAGGGCATGGGTAACGTTCGTTGGGGCATCGTCGGATTAGGCGCTATCGCCCACGCGGTCGCGGGAGACTTCCAGTTCGTTCCGGGAGCCGAACTCGCCGCGGTGGCGTCGCGGTCGCAGGAGAAGGCAGACGCTTTCGCCAAGAAACACGGCGTGCCCACAGCGTTCGGCTCCTACCGTGAGCTCCTCGAATCCGACGCCGTCGACGTCGTCTACATCGCCACGCCGCATCCCCAGCACCGCGACGTCGCGCTGGCCGCCATCGAGAACGGCAAGGCCGTCCTCGTGGAGAAGGCCTTCACCGCCACGTACGACGGCGCCAAGCAGGTCGTCGACGCCGCCCGGGCCAAGGGTGTCTTCGCCATGGAAGCTATGTGGACGCGCTTCCTGCCCGTGGTCGCGGCCGCGCGCGAAGTGGTGGCCTGGGGCCGAATCGGCGACGTCGTCGCGGTCCAGGGCGACCTCTATGCCTACCGCGAGTACCAAGCCGATCACCGCCTGTTCGCCCCCGAGCTCGGCGGCGGCGCGATCCTCGATCTCGGCGTCTACGTCGTCAACTTCGCCCAAGCATTCCTCGGCCAAGTCAAGGAGATCGACAGCCGGGCGCGCATCTTCCCCTCGGGCGTCGACAAGGCCGTCTCGTTCAACCTCGTCCACGAAGGCGGCGGCCTGTCGTCGCTCGCCGCAGGTTTCGACGGATACGGCCCGGGCCGCATGGTCATCGTCGGCACCAAGGGCTGGATCGAGGTGGAGCCTCGCTTCCATCACCCGTCGATGATCACCGTGCACCGCAACGGCGTGCTCCCCCGGATCATCGAGGCGCTGCCGTCGGGCCGCGGCTACAGCCACGAGTTCGCCGAGGTGACGCAGCGCATCCGCGACGGGCACACCGAATCGCTCACGATGCCGCTCGACGACACCCTCGAAGTGATGCGCGTGCTGGAGCGCTGCCTCCATCAGGCCGGTGTGCGGCAGGCCGAGGCGGACGTCGACCTCGGCTAGTCCCGGGAACGGTCTGGGATTTTTTCCACTCGGCGGGGGCTCTCAGCCTCGAATCGCGGCGTGTCGCTGATCGAGCGCACCATCATCGCCTCCTCTCGAACGCAATCCCCGAGGCTACCCCACGAGCACTAGTTCCCTGAGCAGCGCGAAGCGCGACGAATGGCCCGCGTCGGACCAGCGCGCGACCACGTCGAATCCTCAGACACCCGACAGAGCAGCGGGTATCGTGGACTATCCGGACAACGCTGTCCGCACAGTAGAGGAGGATCCATGAGCAATGACAACACCTACGACGTAGTGGTGGTGGGCTCCGGCTCCGCCGCCTTCGCCACCGCCATCGGCGCGGCCGACAAGGGCCTCAGCGTCGTCATGCTGGAAAGCAGCGACAAGTGGGGCGGAAGCTCTGCCATGTCGGGCGGCGGGCAGTGGCTGCCCAACAACCCCGTCATGCAGCGCGACGGCGTTGGCGATTCCCGCGAAGAAGCGCTCGAGTACCTGGAGCAGACGGTGGGTGATGAAGGTCGCGCCACCTCACGCGAACGCAAGGAGGCGTTCGTCGACGGAGTCGCCGACTGGGTCAACACCACCGAACGCCTCGGCATCACGTGGGCCCGTGCCACCGACTATCCCGATTACTACCCCGAGCTCCCCGGCGGCAAGATCGGCCGCGCCATCGAGGTGAAGCCGTTCAACAGCAAGCGCGTCGGCAGCTGGGCCGACACCTGCCGGATGCTCATGGCCGTGCCGATCATGACCGACGACGTGTGGCAGATCACCCGGGCGTGGTCCACCTTCGACGGCATGACCCGCGGCGCCCGCGTCGTCACGCGCATCTTGGGCGGACTCGTCCAGGGCAAGGCGTTGGCCGGCATCGGCGCGGGCCTCCAGATGGCGCTCCTCGACGTCGCCGTGCAGCAACTCGGCGTGCAGCTCTGGCTCAACGCCCCGGTCACGGACCTGGTGGTGGAGGACGGCCGCGTCGTCGGCGTGCAGGCCACCCGCGACGGGCGCGAGATCACCGTGCGGGCGAGGCGCGGCGTCATGCTCGCCGCCGGCGGCTTCGACCACAACGAAGCCATGCGGCTTGAGCACCACGGCATCGAGGGCGACCCCTCGGGCGCACCCAGCAACCTCGGCCAGATCCACACGATCGCCGCCAAGCACGGCGCAGCCCTCGAGTTGATGGACGACGCGTGGTGGGGCGCCTCCATCGCCGGCGCCGGCGACGACGACCCCGCGTTCCTGGTGGGTGAGCGTTCGCTGCCGTACATGATCATCGTCGACAAGGAGGGACGCCGCTTCGCCAACGAAGCCGAGTCCTACGTCGATCTGGGCCACCACATGCTGGAGCACGACAAGGACGGCGCCTACTGGATGATCTCCGACGTGCGTCACGCGCGCCGCTACATGCGCACCTACGCGATGGATCCGCGCAAGAACAAGGCGATGGAGCAGGCCGGGTTGCGCCACACTGCCAAGACTCTCGGTGAGCTGGCCCGCAAGGTGGGGCTGGACGAGCAGGTGTTCAAGGCGACGGTGGA
This sequence comes from Tessaracoccus flavescens, assembly GCA_020741375.1. Taxonomy (GTDB): domain Bacteria; phylum Actinomycetota; class Actinomycetes; order Propionibacteriales; family Propionibacteriaceae; genus Arachnia; species Arachnia flavescens_A. The sequence continues at coordinate 18,947 of DYZF01000184.1, read as the reverse complement.
GCGGTTCAACGGCTTCGCGCGCTCGGGCGTCGACGGCGATTTCGGCAAGGGCAACTCCGCCTACGACCGCTACTACGGCGATCCGACGGTGCACCCGAACCCCTGCCTCGGCCCGCTGGAGAAGGGGCCGTTCCTAGCCGTCCGCGTCGTCATCGGCGACCTCGGCACCAAGGGCGGCGTGCTCACCGACGAGAAGGCCCGCGCCCTGCGCGCCGACGGCTCCGTGATCGACGGCCTGTACGCGGCCGGCAACGTCAGCGCGTCCGTGATGGGCCGCACCTACCCGGGACCGGGCTCCACGATCGGCCCCGCCGTCGTGTTCGGCATGATCGGCGGTCGCCACATGGCCGAGGGCTGATCCCCGGCGCACTCAGGAGGGCTGCAGCCCTCCGCCGATGAGTTCGAGAGCCCGGTTCGCGGCGATGCGTCGCGCACCGGGCTCGCTCACGCGCTGGGTGGCGCCGTGGACCATGGTGAGCACGAGCATGAGGTCGTTGACGGTGATGCCGCCGTCGACTGTCCCGGCGGCCTGCGCTCGCGTGAGCGGGGTGGCCAGTAGCGAGGCGAGGTCGTCGGACGGCACCCACTCCCCCAGTTCACCGCGGGGGCCGAGGACGGCGTCGAGGAACCCGACGGAGTCAGCGAGCGTGGCGATGATGTGGCCCCAGAGACGGTGGAAGGCCGCGGGGTCGCCGTCGTCGGCTAGTCGGGCCAACGTTGCCATCGTGTCTTCCAGCACCGCCGCGCCGAGCGCCTCGCGCGACGGGAAGTGCCGGTACAGCGTCCCTTGCCCGACGCCGGCCGCCTTGGCGATCAGCGACAACGGGACGGCGTAGCCCTGCTCGGAGAAGAGCGTGCGGGCGGCGGCCAGGAGCGCTGCGCGGTTGTCGGCCGCGGCGGCCGGGCCTCGGTTGGGACTCGTCATGGTGGGCGGCTACGGCCTGCCGGCGATGAGGTACAGGCGATCCGCGGGACGGTCGTCGGAGGCGATGTAGGTCTCGACGGCCGTCAGGCCCGTGGATTCGACGATGCGACGCACGTCCGCCGGGTCGTGGCGCACCCACGAGAGATCGATCTCCTCGCCCAGAAATTCGGTGCGGTCCAGCACCTCGTTGCCCACTTGGAGGATGATCGCCAGGATGCCGTCGGGCAGGAGGGTGTCAACTAGGCCGCGGATGATGCCGGGCAGCTCGCTGGGCGCGAAGTGCACCAGCGAATGGTTGGCGACGACGGCGCCCCACCCGGCAGCGTTGTTCGGCCTGAGTAGGCGACGCAGGTCTGCCACCTCGAACTCCAACTCGGGGAATCGGCTGCGGGCCACCTCGATCATCTCTGGAGAGATGTCGAAGCCGACGGGGTCTGCCCCGGCTTCGGCCAGGAACGCCGTCGGGCCGCCGGGGCCGCAGCCGACGTCGGCCGTGCGGTGCGGGCCGGCCAACTCCGCGACGCGGGTGAGGAACCACTGCTCGAACGGGCGGTCCACGACGCCGAACGTCTCGGCGTAGGCCCCGGCCACCGAGTTGTAGGAGGCGATGATCTTCTGGTCGCGGGCGGCTACGCCGTCGGCGAGCACCTGCTCCTTGTCGACGGCGGGCAGCGCGGCCGCGACCGGTGCGTCTCCGAGGAGGTGCTGCCAGCGGTTGTCCTGCTGACCGGTCTTGCGCTCCAACTGAACGACGAGCGGCTCGGCGCGACCGGCCATCTTCTGCAGGGTGGCCTCGACGTCGGCGCGGTCGTCGAAGCGATGGAGCCGGTCCGTGCGAGTCTTCAGCTCGCCGGGCGCCTGCTCGCCGCGGAGCAGGAGAACGGTGAGGACGGCGCGTTCGTCGTCTTCCAACTCGAGTTCCTCCACCAGGCTCTGCGCGTACTTGAGGGTGCGCTTGCCGTAATCCATCCAGGTCACGCGGGCGAGGCCTCGGTCTTTGAGGCTGCGGACGGCGTCTTGGATGGTCCGCTCGTCGTACTCGACGACCGGTTCCCGCGATGACTTCTGGTTGCAGGCCGTCCGCAGCGCGTTCAGCGTCAGCGGGTAGCTCTCCGGGACAGTGATCTCCTTCTCGAGGAGGCAGCCCAGGACTCGTTGTTCTTCAGCGGTCAGAATCGGCAGCGTCACGCGTCCCAACCTACGCCCCTTCCCGGCACGACGACGGCGCTGCAGTGGCCTAAGTTCGAGGCTGAGCGGGGTACGCGACCAAAAAGTGTCCGCCCACCCCAACCCGATGACCCACTCGTTACGTCTTGGGGGTAAGGAAAGGAGCGTCCATGGCGCAGCGAGACGAGGACTTCCACGAGTTCGTGCAAGCCCACTTCGTCGATCTGTGCCGCACGGGCTATCTGATCTGCGGCGATCGGCACCGGGCCGAAGACGCCACCCAGGAATCGCTGCTGCGCGTAGCGAGCAAATGGGGCCGGCTGGACAACAAGCTCGCCTACGCCCGCCGGGCACTGCTCAACGCGCTCATCGACGAATCGCGTCGCCCATGGCGCCGGGAATCCCCGCGCGCCGACCACCACGACGTGGCCGGAGCCAACCCCACAACGCGGGTGGACGACCGCGACGAACTGCTACGGGCGCTAGCAACCCTCTCGCCGCGGCAGCGGGCGTGTGTGGTGTTGCGCCACTACCGCGATCTGTCCGTCACCGAGACCGCCAACGCCCTCGGCATCTCCGAAGGCAACGTGAAGCGCGCCACCTCCGATGGGTTGGCCGCACTCAAACAGCACTTGACCCCGCTAGTCCACCAAGGGAGCTAAACCCATGAACGAGCACTCGGACCTCAACCGTCGGCTGGCCGACGCCGCCAACAGCGAGGAGTTCACGGTCCCGGATCTGCGCCCGGCTGCCCGGAGCGCACGCCGTCGACGCAGCGCCCTGATCACCGGCGGCGCCGCCCTCACCGCGGCCGCACTGACTGGTACCGCCTTCATCGTCCTACAGAACCAGGCGACGCAGGTCGCGTTGCCGCCCGCATCACCCACCGCCAGCGCCCCTGCCGCCCCGGCCTCCCACTCGCCGGCCTCGCCCAGCGCCGTCGAGTCCGACGTCCTTGACCACGCCACCATCGCCGCCCGCTGCGCACCGCAGATGGCCAAGTTCAACGCTCTGTACCCCGACGCGGACGGCGAGTGGGCCGTCCTGCACCCGCACGAGTACCGCGAGGGCGACGTCGTGCGCCTCGGCATTCCGCCCAGTGGCGATCAGCCCGCCGATGCGTCGGTGGCCGAAGGGCTGTGCATCATCCCGTCGGAGGCCGACGTGAGCACGCCCGTCCCCATGTCAGCGTTGCTGCCGGACCCCAAGAATGAGGCTGGTCTCCTAGCTTCGTGCTCGGAGGCTTTACAGACGGAACAGCCGGGCACAGCTGAGATCACCAACGGCACCCCAGACCTGCGCACCGAGGGCCAGCTGGTCGCCGTCGAAACCGCAGGCGTCGACGGCGATCACTTCGGCCAGGTCATTTACGTCGCCGCCGAGACCGACGCTGCGCTCTACACCTGCCTCTTGTCCGCGACCGAAGCTCACGGCACTCCCAGCATTGCAACCGAGGTCACCAAGCCTGTCGACACCGAGGCCGGCCCAACCTTCCACTGGATGCACGTGGGCGAAGGCAACGCCGCACAGACCTACCTCTTCGGCAGCGGACCCATCATGGATGACGCAGCAGAGATCTACTTCCCTGACTCATCAGTGACCAGGATTCCGGTGACGAACGGGCGCCTCCACGCCGTCGAGGTCCTCCCCGGCCACCCAAACCTCGACTTCTTCTCAGTGCTCAACGCCCGCGGCGAGATCGTGCTCGACAGCGCGGCACCGTGGGACACCGCGCCTCAGTCACCCGAGGTGGTGTTGGAGGCATGCCAAGCCCGCGTGGACTCGGCCGAACTTGACTTCGGCGACGAGCTCAAGGGCGTGGATCTGACCACTGGCACCATTGTCGCGACCTCCCGGGACGAGGACTTGGCCCGCGTGCTGATTCAGCACGGCGACACGCAGTTCACCTGCGATCTGGGCCGGGGCCTCAACGGGCTTGAATGGTCGTCCCCAACGATCGACCCGACGCTGAACGCTGCTGACTGGGACAAGGCACCTGGATACACCGTCTGGCTCGATGCAGATTCCGGCCTCGTGCAGGGAACGGTCTACCTAGGGCACGGGTCCCTCCCCGCCGACGCCAAGACCATCGAGTTCGACGGCGCTCTGAGCACCACCGTGGAACTCACCCCGGGCGAACCGTGGGCGCTCGTAGCACGGGTCAAGGATGCAACCGGCCCGGGCAAGGTCACGTACAAGGTGTTGGCCGCTGACGGAAAGGTCTTGCACGAAGGGATCGCCATCGAGATCTAGCCTCCAAGGTCTGGCACCCCCTGCATTCTCACGGCCGGCAGGTTCCCGCGATGGAGCCTGCCGGCCAACTATTGTTGGCCCCGTTCAATGGGAGGAAAGCATGGGACGCATCGTTCAGAAGTTCGGCGGATCGTCGGTTGCCGACGCCGAGTCGATCAAGCGCGTCGCCCGCCGCATCGCGCGCACGCGCAGCGAGGGCCACGACATCATCATCGTGATCTCCGCGATGGGAGACACCACTGACGAGTTGATGGATCTGGCGCTTCAGGTGTCGCCGCGACCGAAGTCGCGCGAGCTCGACATGCTGCTCACTACAGGCGAACGCCAGTCCGCCGCCCTGCTGGCGATGGCTCTGGCCGATGTCGGCGTAGAGGCCGTGTCCTACACCGGTTCGCAGGCCGGCATCATCACCACGCCCACGCACGGCAACGCCCGCATCATCGACATCACGCCGGGCCGCGTCGAGAAGTCGCTCACCGAGAACAACGTCGTCATCGTCGCTGGCTTCCAAGGCGTGGCGCAGACGACGAAGGATGTCACGACGCTGGGCCGCGGGGCCTCCGACACCACCGCCGTCGCCTTGGCCGCCGCGCTGGGAGCCGACTACTGCGAGATCTACTCGGACGTCGACGGCGTCTACACGGCAGACCCGCGGATTGTGCCGTCGGCCCGCCACATCAGCCAGATCGGCTACGAAGACATGATGGAGATGGCGGCCTCGGGCGCCAAGATCCTTCACCTGCGTTGCGTCGAGTACGCGCGCCGCGAGGGCGTGCCGGTGCACGTGCGTTCCTCATTCACTGACAAGCCGGGCACCTGGGTGAAGAGCCAGGAAGAGATCGACAAGGACGAAAACATGGAAGAAGCCATCATCACCGGTGTCGCGCACGATCGCGGCGAGGCCAAGATCACCATCGCAGGCGTCCCCGACAAGGTCGGCGAAGCCGCCGCCATCTTCAAGGCCATCGCCGCCAAGGACATCAACATCGACATGATCGTCCAGAACGTGTCGCGCCTGTCCGACGTGGCTACGGACATCTCCTTCACCCTCCCCATGTCCGACGGCGCCAAGGCCATCGAGGCGCTCGAGGAGATCAAGGACGCCGTCGGCTTCGAGGAACTGCTCTACGACGATCAGATCGGCAAGGTCTCCGTCGTGGGCGTGGGCATGCGCTCGCACCCCGGCGTCTCCGCCACGTTCTTCGAGGCTCTGGCCTCCGCCGACGTGAACCTGCAGATGATCTCCACCTCGGAGATCCGGATCTCGGTGATCGTGGGCGCCGACGAGGTGGACCGTGCGGTCCGCGCGGCTCACTCGGCGTTCGGGCTGGACGCCACTGAGTCGGCCACGGTGTACGCCGGCACCGGTCGCTGACCGTCCACGCCTCGGGGGCGGGCGCCGCCCTCCTCCTCAAGGAACTGGAAACCTCAGACCGGCGTCCGATGTGGGGTGACATGAGGGTGCCGTATGTTTGGAGCACCGCACCTTTCCCCGCCTGCGCACGCAGAGCGAGCATGGCCCCAGGAGCCTGACATGCCGACGATCAGCCGCCGGCTCGCGTTGTCGAGCCTCGCTGGCCTCGCCGTTGGCTCCACTGTCGCCTGCTCCCCGCGGCAAACGCCCGTCCCCAACCCCACGAGCACCCCGCCCAGCTCCGCGCCAGCGTCGGCGTCGCCGTCGGCCACCCCCAGCGCACGGCCCTTCGGGCTGACCGTCCCCTCGACGGTGGAGGCGGTCGTCTTCGACGGCGCCTTCGGCACCAGCTACGTCCGAGCCGCGGCACGCCAGCTCGCAACCCTTCACGACGGCGTCACCGCCACCGTCAGCGCCTCCGCCAACGTCAGCGAACTCGCGCCACGCTTCGCCGACGGTGCCACCCCGCCAGATCTGATCGACAACTCTGGCGCCGGGAAGCTCGCGGTCGCGTCCATGCTCAACCAACTCAGCTCCCTCGAGGACCTGATGGATGCCCCCAATCTGGAGGGAATCCCCATCCGCGACACCCTTTACGCGGGCGTCGAAGAGGCGGGCAGCTTCGACGGGAAGCTCGTGGCCATCAACTACGCGCTCGCCGTCTACGGCCTCTGGTATTCCGGCTCCGAGTTCGCGGCCCAAGGGTGGAAGGTGCCGGCCACGTGGGACGAGATGTTCACGCTGGCCGATCAGGCCCGCGAGCAGGGCCGTTCGCTCTTCGTGTGGGGCACCGAGGCCGCGACCTACTTCCAAGAGCTGGCGATTTCGTCGGCCATCAAGGAGGGCGGGCATGAGGTCCGGACGGCGCTCGACAACCTCGACGAGGACGCCTGGCTGCACCCGGCCGTCACCGGCGTGCTGCAGATGATGGAGGCGCTGGTCGCGGGTGGTCACTTCCTCGGCGGCGGCCCCTATCTCGACGCGCAGACGGCTTGGGCCCGCGACGGCAAGGCCCTCCTCTACCCATCCGGCGCCTGGATCGCCACCGAAACCGACACCTCACGCCCCGAGGGGTTCGAGCTCACCGTCGCCCCCGTTCCCACCCTGACGGCGGCGCCGACCCTGCCGATCACCGCCGCCCACGCGGCGCCGTCGGAGCAGTTCATCGTGCCCGCACAGGCCAAGAACGTGGCCGGGGCGAAGGAGCTGCTGCGTGTGATGCTGTCGGCAGAGGCTGCCGCGGCGTTCTCGGAGGAGAACAAGATCCCGACGGTGGTCCGCGCGTCCACCGACACTGCGGATCCCCTCCTGAAGGCGCAGACGCGCCTGCTGGCCGACGCCGGCGAGCACGTCTTCAGCTGGCGATTCGTCAACCACTACGGGCTGACCGCAGAGCACAACGAGCTCTGGCGCAAGTTCCTCAGCGGCACGGTGAAGGCCACCGAACTGGCGGAGAAACTCCAAGCCATCAGCGACCGCGTCCGCACGGACCCGGACGTCGTCCGCTACACCGTCAGCTGACGGCCTCGCCCAACGCTCGACGGCGTCGCAGCCACTCCGCGCCAGTCACCCAGCCGGTGGCGTAATCGAGGTCGCCGATCGGATCGACTCCCGGCAGAACCTTCTGGAGCGAGCTGACAAAGACAACCTGAGGCATCGACATCACCGGATCAGCGGCGACGGCCCGTGCCGAACACGCCGCGGATGATCTCGCGGCCGGCGGTGCGCACAAAATCCTTGAAGATTCTGGACTTGGTGACCTGCTGGATGAGGGTGGGGTTCTCCTTCTCCCACTTCCGGCGCGCGGCCTCCTCGGCCTTGCGCTCGCGCTCGAGGCGGCGCTGCTCGGCGAGCAGTTCCTTCTGGCGCTTCGCCTCTTCCTTCTCGAGGGCGGCCAGTTCCTTCTCGATCCGCTTCTCCTCCTCGATCCGCTCGGCTTCGAGGCGCTCCTGCTCGGCCTTGGCTGCCCCGGCCTCCAGGTGCCTGGCAAGGATCTCGTAGGCGGATTCGCGGTCGATCGCCTCGCCGTACTTCGTCATCAGCGAGGACTGTGCCACCCCGGCACGCAGCTGATCCTCGGGCGTCGGGCCCATGATCGACGTCGGCGCCCACATGCGGGTGCGGGCCACAGGCGTCGGGGCGCCCTTCTCGCTGAGGACGGTGACGATGGCCTCGCCGGTGCCGAGCTGCTGCAGCACCTGCTCGAGGTCGTAATCCGAGTTGGGGTAGGTGGAGACGGTGGCCCGGAGTGCCTTCGCGTCGTTTGGCGTGTGGGCGCGGAGCTGGTGCTGCACGCGAGATCCGAGCTGCGCCAGCACATCGTCGGGCACGTCCTTGGGCGTCTGAGTGACAAAGAAGACGCCAACACCCTTCGAACGGATGAGGCGGACCGTCTGCGTGATGGCGTCGAGGAACGCATCGGAGGCGTCGTTGAACAGCAGGTGGGCCTCGTCGAAGAAGAAGACGAGCTTGGGCTTGTCGATGTCGCCCACTTCGGGGAGCTCGGAGAACATGTCTGCCAGCAGCCACATGAGGAAGGTGGAGAAGAGCGCGGGGCGGCTGGCCAGCTCGGGCAGCTCCAGCAGCGAGACGACGCCGCGGCCGTCGGGCGCGATGCGCATGAGGTCTGCGGGATCGAACTCCGGCTCACCGAAGAAGACGTCGGCGCCCTGGCTGGAGAGCGTGACGAGATTGCGCAGAATGACGCCCGCGGTGGCGGTGGAGATGCCGCCGATGCCCTTCAGCTCCTCCTTGCCCTCGTCGGAGGTGAGGTACTTGATGAGCTCGGTGAGGTCCTTGAGGTCCAGCAGCAGGAGGCCGTTCTGATCCGCGTAGTGGAAGATCAGGCCGAGCGATGATTCCTGCACCTTGTTCAGGCCCAGCACCTTGCTGAGCAGGATGGGGCCGAACGACGAGATGGTGGCGCGCACGGGCACGCCGATGCCCTGGCCGCCCAGAGCGTAGAACTCACACGGGTAACCCTTCGGTTCCCACGGCTGACCCTGCTTCTGGGTGCGGGCGAGGATCTTTTCGTTAGCCTCGGCCGCCGTGGCCATCCCGCTGAGATCGCCCTTGATGTCTGCTGCGAAGACGGGCACGCCCGCGTTGCTGAGCGCCTCGGCCATCACCTGCAGCGTGACGGTCTTACCGGTGCCGGTGGCGCCGGCCACGAGGCCGTGGCGGTTGAACATGCTGAGCGGAATCCGGATCGGCGCTTCGACGATGGGGGACTCGTCCATGAGGACACCCAAGGTGGCGGTGGGCACGTCGAACGAGTAGCCGTCGACGATCTTCTGGATCATTGCTTCGTTGCTCACGGCTCTACTTTTCCATATCGCACCGACGGAAGAGCGAAGTGGCGAGGCACCCCCTGCCGTCGGAGCGGGCCGACAGGTAGGCTGGCCCGGTGATCTTCAAGCGAGTCGGCGATTCCCGCCCTTACCCCGACCACGGCTACACCCAGAAGCAGTGGATCTCGATCGCACCCCATCAGGTCCGGCTCGACGAGCTCGTGACCACCAAGCGCACGCTCGATCTCGAGGCATTGCTGGAGGAAGACTCCACGTTCTACGGCGATCTTTTCGCCCACGTCGTGGCCTACCGCGGCGAGCTGTACCTCGAGGACGGGCTCCACCGAGCGCTGCGTGCCGCGCTGCAACAGCGTCAGACAATGCACGCACGAGTGCTCGAGTTGCAGTAGGTTAACCACCCAGACCCCCGAAAGTGACGGTGCCCAGTGAAGATCTTCCGGCTCATCGCCACCCCAGTCATCCTGCTGGGGCTGCTCGGCCTGTTGATCTACGCAGCCAACTGGGGGTGGAAGGCGCTCACTGAGCCGCTGCCGTCGCCGTCGCCCACCCCGTGCGTGACGCAGTCCGCGTCGGTGGTCGCGCCGTCGGACGTGAGCGTGCGCATCTTCAACGGTGGCTTCACCAGCGGCCTGGCCAACCGGATCAGCCGTTCCATGAAGGAAGTGGGCTTCAAGGTCGTCCGGGTGGACAACACGGATGAGCGAATCAAGACCACGATCATTCGCGGTAACGAGGAGCAGTTGGCCGAGCTGACTCTCGTGGCGTCCTACTTCAACGAAGCCACCATCGAGCACGACGACCGCGTCGACGGCACCGTCGACGTCTTGGTCGGCAGCGAATACAAGGACATGAACCCCAGCCCCATGCCGGAAGCCCCGGCCACCGCTGGTGTGATCTGCGTCGTCCCGTCGGCGTCGCCGTCCGCGGCCCCGAGCACCGCCGTCACCCCGACGGCCCCTGCCTCGCCCGCCGCAACCCCCGAGGGCTGATCCCCGCATCACGAGCCTGAGCGCCGAATCTGGGATTCGGTGCGCTCGATCGCACCATCGGGCCGTTTTGGGGGTGAGAGACCCCGTCGAGTGGCGATTTTCCCCAACGAGAAAGGCCCCGACTCTGCTGTGACTAGCAGGTTCGGGGCCTTACCCAGAGCGGTGATGGAGGGATTTGAACCCCCGGTAGGTTTCCCTACTCTCGCTTTCGAGGCGAGCTCTTTCGGCCGCTCAGACACATCACCGCCGGATACTTTACCGGCTGCCTCCCGCTTTTTACCAATCAGCGGGCCTTGGCCACGGCTCAGAGGTGCTGCGGAGGCGCGGCGCTGAGCGAGTCGCCCTCGTCGTCGGTGTCGCCGACGAGCACCGTGATGTTGCCGGGCCCGGGCTTGGTCTGACCCACCGCCGTCGCCGGGATCGTGACGCCGTGGTCGGCGATGACGGAGGCCAGCTGGGCGCCCGACGGGACCACCACGTCGCCGATGAGCACCGAACGCGACACCGTCGCGCCACGCTCCACGACGACGCCGGGCCCGATCACGCTGTGGTGCACCTCGCCCAAGATCGTGGCGCCTGAGCTGATCAGGGAGTCCGTGACGGTGGCGTGGGTGTCGATCCGCGCCGGCGGGGCGGCCCGCAGGTTGCTCACGATCGGCCAGCCCGGGCGGTTGAGCTCCACGCCAGTGCCTTCGATGAGCTCCATGTGGGCGCGGAAGTAGGCGTCCACCGTGCCCACGTCGCGCCAGTAGCCGTCCATCCGATACTCGTGGACGACGGCGTGCTCGACGAGGTGGGGAATGATCGATTCGCCGTAGTCGCCGAGGTCTGACCCGTCGGATCCGGGCTCCCTCAGCGCGTCGACGGCACCCTTTAGGGCGGACACCTCGAACACCAGCACCTCGGTGGAGACCACCCTGTCGTCGGGATCGGACGGCTTGTAGTTGTAGTCGACGACGCGGCCGGCGTCGTCTGCCTTCACGGCGCCGTAGCGAGACGGGTCTTCATCGACGACGGTGGTGACGATCGTCAGATCGCTGGCCCGCTCCCAGTGCTGCGCCAGCACCTGGCGCAGGTCTAGCAGGTAGAGATGATCTGCGCTGAGCACGATGACGGTGCGCGATCCGTGCTCCTCCAGGGCCTCCAACTGCTGGAAGAGGGCGTGGCCGTTGCCCTTGGCGAATCCGTCGTCGAGGTCGCCTTCAACGGGTGGGAGGATCCGCAGGCCGCGGCGGGTGCCGTCGAGATCCCACGGCCGGCCACCGGCCAGGTGACGGTTCAGGATGTTCGCGCGGTACTGCTCCACCACCCAGACGTCGCGGATGCCGGAGTTGGCGAGGTTGGACAGCGTGATGTCGATCAGGCGGTAGGTGCCTGCGAACGGGACGGCCGGTTTGGGGCGGGCGTCGGTGAGCGGCTCGAGGCGCGACCCGCGGCCCCCCGCTAGGACGAGGGCAACGACGTCGGTTCCACTAGGCACTGTGAAATAGTACGCCCCGGACCTAGGCCAACCGCCGCGCTGAGAGTCGGGGGCGATAGGGTCAGAGCATGCGGAAGGTAAGCGTCGAAGAGCTGGCAGACCGGATCGCCGAGGGGTCACGTGGACACATCGCGCGAGCCATCACGCTGGTGGAATCACTGAAGCCCGAACACCGCGAGCAAGCTCACCAGCTGCTCCAACTCATTGCCCCCCGCACCGGGAGGGCATTCCGCGTCGGCATCTCTGGAGTTCCCGGTGCCGGCAAGTCCACCTTCGTCGACGCCATGGGCGTCAAGCTGATCGACGAGCGCAACCACAAGGTGGCGGTGCTTGCCGTGGATCCGTCGTCGTCGAAGACCGGCGGCTCAATCTTGGGCGACCGCACTCGCATGTCGGAGCTGGCCTCCCGCGACAACGCCTTCATCCGGCCCTCGCCGTCGGCCGGCCACTTGGGCGGTGTCGCCCGGGCCACCCGCGAATCCATGCTGGTGCTCGAAGCGGCCGGCTACGACGTCGTGCTGGTGGAGACGGTGGGCGTGGGCCAGTCCGAGGTCGCGGTGCACGGCATGGTGGACACCTTCCTGATGCTGCAGGTGGCCCGCACCGGCGACCAGCTTCAGGGCATCAAGCGCGGCATCTTGGAACTCGCCGACGTGATCGCCATCACCAAGGCCGACGGCGACAACGAGCAGGCGGCGCGGGTCGCGGCCCGGGAACTGGCCATCGCGATGAAGCTGATCACCAGCGACAACAGCAAGCGTCGGGCCCCGGTACTGACGTGCTCCAGCTACACGGGCGCCGGCCTGGACGAGCTGTGGGACACCGTCGAGAAGCATCGCCGCGAGCTCGAGGAGGCGGGCACGCTGGAGGCGCGCCGGCTGGAGCAGCAGAAGGATTGGCTGTGGAACATGGTGCGCGACGAGTTGTACGAATCGCTGCGCACGTCGCCCGAGGTGCGCTCGGTGGCGGCCGACGTGGAGGCCCGCCTCGCCGTCGAACAGTTGTCGGCGCTGGAGGGGTCGCAGGAGATCCTGCGCGCCTTCGCCGACGCCGTCGACACCCTCCCCTGGGGCCGCAAGGCTTGAGCCCCGCTTGGGTTTGAGCAGTTCCTGCACCTCAACGCCCCATAACGCCGTTCGATGGCTGATTCCGCAGTTGAGTTGCAGAAACTGCTCAAACCCAAGCCCAGCCGCAGGCGAGCCCCGGTCCACCCCCTAGCGACACCCCAGCCCCAAGGCCGACGGCGACCCTCCCGTCGTCCTACCATCGGCCGGAATCTGACGGGATCGCACGCTCAGAACCGCCATTCAGCGTGCGTGCATGTGGCGCTCGGGAGGCCCCGCGTTAGACTGACCCGGTACGTTGTCGAGGGACGAAGCAAAGGGGAGGAGGCACATGGGCGTCTTTGATAAGGCTGAAAAGCGGATCGAATCCGCCGTTGGCAAGGTGTTTGCCCGCGCATTCAAGGGCTATGTGCACCCGGTGGAAATCGTCGCCGGCATCCAGCGCGAGCTCGACGCCGAAGCCAAGCTGCTGAGCCGCGAGAAGCGCCTCGTGCCCAACGCCTTCACCATCGGCCTCTCCAAGGGCGACCACGATCGCCTCGCCCCCTACGCCAAGACCCTCAACGCGGAGATCCTTCCCGGAATCCGCGACCACGCCGCAGACCGGCAGTACGTCTTCAACGGCCCCATCTCCATCGATTACGTGCTAGACGAGGCCCTCCCCACCGGGCAGTTCACGGTGGCGAGCCAAGCCGTCGCAGCCGAATCCGGCTCACGCGAGGAGCGCGCCGCAACCCGTCCGGGCCGCATGGTGCTCGAGGTCAACGGTGTTCGCCACGAGTTGGCCGCCCCCGGCATCCTCATCGGCCGCGGCGCGGAAGCCGATCTACGCCTCAACGATCCCGGAGTTTCCCGTCGTCACGCACTGATCAGCGTCGGCGGCGATCCTTCCCATCCCTTGATCACCATCGAGGATCTGGGTTCAACCAACGGCGTGCATGTGAACGGTGCCCGCATCACCAAGACTCGTGTCGGCGAAGGGGCCCGGATCGAGATCGGCAATACGCGCATGCTGATCCACACACCATCGGAGATCTAAGTGTCAGATCTCATCGTCGCGGCAATCAAGGTCGTGTTCCTCGTCCTGCTGTGGCTGTTCATCCTGTTCGTCGCCAACGTCATCCGCACGGACATGTTCGGCCGCAGAGTTCCCGCCTCCTCGCTGACGGCGGTGCCGGCAGACCGTGGTCGCGGCAAGAAACGCTCCAAGCTGCCCACCCGCTTCGCGATCACCGCGGGCCCACAGCAGGGCACATCGGTGCCCGTCGAGCCCACCATCAACCTCGGCCGCGCCGCTGATTCCACGCTCCTCCTCGACGACGACTACGCCTCCGCCCGCCACGCGCAACTGGTCCAGAAGGACGCCACCACCTGGCTGATCTCAGACCTCGCGTCCACCAACGGCACCTACGTCAACGGCAAGCTCGTCACCGAACCCACGAAGGTGACCACCGGCGACGTCGTGCGGATCGGCAAAACCCTCATGCGGTTGGAGATCTAGTGGTCTTTTCCCTCCGCTTCGTCGCCCACTCCGAGGTGGGCCGGGTCCGCAAGAACAACCAGGACGCCGGCTACGCCTCCCCCACCATGCTGCTCGTCACCGACGGCATGGGCGGCGCCGCAGCGGGTGACCTTGCGTCCGCCGTCGCCTCCACCGAGGCCGCCCGCAGCGACGCACGGGCCGCCGACGCAGAGGAGATGCTGGAGCGAATCGCCGGCATCATCGCCCGCTCCAACCACAAGCTCAGCGAACTGATCGAGGCAGATCTCGAACTCGACGGCATGGGCACGACGTTCTGCGGCGCCATGTTCGACGGCGCCAGCTTCGGCCTCGCGCACGTCGGCGACTCCCGCGGCTACCTCCTCCGCGACGGCGAACTCACCCAGCTGACGCACGACCACTCGTGGGTGCAATCGCTCATCGACGAGGGCAAGATCACGCCCGCCCAAGCCGCCACGCATCCCCACCGCTCGCTGATCCTCAAGGTGCTCAACGGGCAGATCAACTTCGAGCCGGATCTCGACGTCATCGAGGCCAAGCTCGGCGACCGCCTGATGTTCTGCTCCGACGGCCTCAGCGGGCTCGTCGACGATTCGGCCATCCGGATGCTCCTGTCGACGGCGGATCTGGAGGACGGCGTCCGCCAGCTCGCCATGGCCGCCAACGACAACGGCGGGCACGACAACATCACGATCGTCGTCGGCGAAGTGGTGGAACAAGACGACGACCTCGACGCCACACCCGGCGTGCTGATCGGCTCCGCCACCGAAGTGGAGGTGCCCCGCGCGGCCGCGGCCCCAAAGGCCGGCGCCATCCGCGACGACGCCTACCCCGCCACCGGCCCCGTCGATCACGACGACCACGAGAAGAACCGCTACGCCCTCGAAGAACCGAAGCGGCGCTGGCCCGGAGTGGTGATCGCCATCCTGCTCGTGGCACTGGTGATCGGCGGCGGTGCGTTCGGCTTCAATGCCTACGCCAAGAGCCGCTACTTCGTGGCCGCCGACGACGCCCACGTCGCCATCTTCAACGGCATCCCCGGCTCGTTCCTCGGCATCAGCCTCAACACCTTGGAGGAGCGCAGCGACGTACCCGTCGCTCACCTGCCGAAGTTCTACCAAGGGGCGGTGGAATCCTCGATCTCCGTCTCCACGCTCGACGCCGCCCGGATCACCGTCAACGACCTGCGCACGCTCGCCGCCGACTGCCAAGCGGTCCGCGAGGAGCGCGCCAAGCCGGATCCGGTGCCCATCACCACCAGCGCCTCGGCCCCGACGTTCACTCGTCCGGGCCTGCCGCCGCTGCCAGTGGTGAGCCCGCTGGCCAGCCCCACCCCGGTGCTGCCGACGTCGCTGGGCACCGTCACACCGTCGGCCACTGAAGAGGCCAACCCCGAGGACTGCTGATGTCAGTCACGAAGCAGCCGGCGGTCTCCACCGACGTCATCGTCTTCCGCAAGCGACGCAACGTCGAGCTTGCGCTGATCCTGTTCGCCCAAGTGTTCGGCTTCGGCGGCTGGGTGATCACGCACCTGTCGCTGTACTCGACGCTGCCGGACAACCTCGTGCCCGTCGGCGCCATCTGGTTCGGATTGGGCGTCGCGGCGCATCTGGTGGTGCGATTCCGGATCCCCTACGCGGACCCGCTCATCCTGCCGATCGTGTTCCTGCTCAACGGCATCGGGCTGGCCATGATCTACCGGATCGATCAGATCCCCGAGCCGCCGCGCACCGACGCCGTCGATCAGCTGATGATGACGGCGCTGGGGCTGGTGCTGTTCTCGGGCGTGATCATCGCGCTGCGCGACCACCGTCGCCTCCAGCGCTACCCCTACCTGCTGTTCATCGCGGGCCTCGCGATGCTGCTGATGCCGCTGCTGCCCGTCATCGGCGTCGAGTCCGGCGGCGCGCAGATCTGGATCCGCGTGTTCGGGTTCTCGTTCCAGCCGGCTGAGGTGGCGAAGATCCTCTTGGCCATCGCGTTCGCCGCCTACTTCTACGAGAAGCGCGAGGTTCTGGCGCTGGCCGGCAAGCGGTTCATGGGCATCGAGTTGCCCCGCGCCCGCGACCTCGGCCCAATCGCGATCATGTGGCTCGCCTCGCTGGCCGTCATGGTGTTCCAGAACGACCTCGGCACCTCTCTGCTGTTCTTCGGCCTGTTCACGGTGATGATCTACATCGCCACCGAGCGCCCCGCGTGGCCGATCTTGGCGAGCATCATGTTCGTCGGCGCCGCCATCGCCGCGTACAACTTCACCAACCACGTGCCGCGACGCGTCAACGCCTGGCTGGATCCGTTCAGCGACTACGACCGCAACTCCCAGATCATCAACGCGCAGTTCGGCTTCGCGTGGGGTGGCCTGTTCGGCCGCGGCTGGGGCGAGGGGCGCCCGGGCCTGACCCACCTCGCGAAGTCCGACATGATCGCCGCCGCCCTCGGCGAGGAGATCGGCATCGTGGGCCTGATGGCGATCATCATGCTCTACGCCGTCCTGATCGCCCGCGGCTTCAAGACCGCCCTCATCTCCCCCGACGGCTTCGGCAAGCTCCTCGCGGCCGGTCTGTCATTCACGTTCGCCCTGCAGGTGTTCGCCATCATCGGCGGCGTCAGCCGACTCCTTCCGCTCACCGGCCTCACCACGCCGTTCATGTCTCAGGGCGGTTCGTCGCTGGTGGCGAACTGGATGATCATCGGCATCCTGCTGGTGATCTCGCACCGGGGCCGCATGCCGCAGGCCGCCACCGCCGCGCCCCAGAGCGTCGATCAGATGGCCGCCGTCGACGACCACACGCAGGTGATCGCCCGATGAATGGCCCCATCCGCAAGGTCGCCACCTTCGTGTCGCTGCTGATGGCGATGCTGCTGCTCAACCTCACCGTCATCTCGACGGTGCGCACCGAATCGCTGAACGAGGACCCCCGTAACCGACGGGTCCGCGACGCCGAGTTCTCCCGCAACCGCGGCGCCATCCTGGTGGGCAACCAGCCCATCTCGCAGTCGATCGAGCGGTCAGGCCGCTTCCCCTACATCCGCAGCTACCCCAACCCGGAAATCTGGGCCCCGGTGACGGGCTGGTACTCCTACGATTACGCCCGCTCCGGGCTGGAGCAGAGCTTCAACGCGGAACTGGCCGGCACGTCGTCGGAGCAGTCCGTGGGCCGCATCGTCGACGTGCTCACCGGGCGTCGCTCACAGGGCGCCAACATCTCCACGACGCTGCACGCGGGCGCCCAGCAGGCCGCGATGAGGGCGCTCGGCGAGATGCGCGGTGCCGCGGTCGCGATGAACTACGAGACCGGCGAGATTCTGGCGCTGGCCTCCACGCCCAGCTACGACCCCAACGAGCTGTCCACCGTCGATCTGACCGCCGAGCGCGAGGCGTGGGACCGTCTGCTCAACGCCAAGGACGAGCCGCTGAAGAACCGCGCCACCCGCGAGGTGTACCCGCCCGGGTCGACGTTCAAGCTGATCACCGCGGCGGCCGCGCTCGAGGACGGTCTGGTGCCGAGCTCGATGGTGGATTCCCCGGCGTCACTGCGGCTGCCCAACTCCAGCCGCTCCATGGGCAACTCCACCAACTGCGGCGGCACCCGGGTCACGCTGGAACAGGCCCTGAAGACGTCCTGCAACACCGCCTTCGGCAACCTCGGCATCAGCCTCGGCGGCGAGAAGCTGCAGGCCATGGCTGAGAAGTTCGGCTTCAACCAAGAGCAGAGCATCGACATCGCCGCCGCCACGTCGCGCTTCCCCGCCGAACTGGATCAGGCACAGGCAGCGCTCACCGCGATCGGCCAGTTCGACGTCGCCGCCTCCCCGCTGCAGATGGTGCAGGTGGCGGCCGCGATCGCCAACGACGGCGTCATGATGAAGCCCTATCTGGTCAGCACCGTCACCAATAAGGACCTCACGGTGTTGAGCGCCGCCTCCCCCAGCCGCCTCGGCCAGCCCATCTCCCGCTCGACGGCGGAATTGCTGCAGCAGATGATGGTGGCCACCGTCGAGGACGGCACCGGGCGCCCGGCGCAAATCGACGGCGTGGTTCTGGGCGGCAAGACGGGCACGGCCCAATCGGCTCCGGACCGCCCGCCCTACGCGTGGTTCGTCGGCTACGCGGAAGATCCGAAGGTTGCGGTGGTGGCCTTCGTCGAGAACGCCGACATCGAACGCAACGACATCTCGGGCGGCCGCCTGGCCGCACCCATCTTCAAAGCGATTGTCGAGGCCCTGCGATGACATTCTCAGGAACCTCTCATGTCCATGACGCATTATGGTGCTTGGAAAACCGAAAGGATCGGGATCGATGACACAGCGAGGTGCGCTTCTCGGGGGGCGTTACGAACTCGATCAGATCATCGGCCGTGGAGGCATGGCCGAGGTCTGGCGAGCGCGTGACACACGCCTGGAACGAGACGTCGCGGTCAAGCGGCTGCGAGTTGATCTCGCCAGCGACCCCACATTCCAGGCCCGCTTCCGCCGCGAGGCGCAGTCGGCCGCCGGGTTGAACCACCCCAATATCGTGTCGGTCTACGACACCGGTGAAGAGCGCGACGTCGTCTCCGACGTCAGCGTCCCCTACATCGTGATGGAGCTCGTCGAGGGTGTCACCCTGCGTGAGGTGCTCCGCGACGGCCGCAAGATCCTGCCCGAGCGGGCGCTCGAGTTCACCGCCGGCGTGCTGGACGCGCTGGCATATTCGCACCGCGCCGGCATCATCCACCGCGACATCAAGCCCGCCAACGTGATGCTGACCCCGAACGGCACCGTGAAGGTGATGGACTTCGGCATCGCTCGGTTTGCCCGGGAAAACGGCCGGACCATTTCGGAAAAGGCCATCGGTTCGGTG
>DYZF01000183.1 GCA_020741375.1 Tessaracoccus flavescens | reverse complement strand
CGTTCGGCCGTGATCTTGGAGGCGCGCAGCTCGTCGCGACGGTGCACGACGACCACCTTGGAGCCGAAGCGGCTGAGGAACGTGGCCTCTTCCATGGCGGAATCTCCTCCGCCGATGACGGCGATGGGCTTGTCGCGGAAGAAGGCTCCGTCGCAGGTGGCGCACCAGGAGACGCCGCGGCCGGAGAGGCGCTCTTCGTCGGCGAGGCCGAGCTTGCGGTAGCCGGAGCCCATGGCGAGGATCACCGTCTTGGCGCGGTACTCGACATCCTCGGAATCCTTGACGATCTTGATCTCACCGGTGAGGTCGACGGCGGTGACGTCGTCGGTGATGAGCTTGGCGCCGAAACGCTCGGCCTGCTTGCGCATGCCGTCCATCAGGTCTGGGCCTTGGATGCCCTCGGGGAAGCCGGGGAAGTTCTCCACCTCGGTGGTGTTCATGAGCGCGCCGCCGCTTTCAAAGGCGCCCTCGAACACGACGGGGTTGAGGTTGGCGCGGGCGGCGTAGATGGCGGCGGTGTAGCCGGCCGGACCCGAGCCGACGATGATGACGTCGTGGATCTGGTCTTCGGACATGGGGCTCCTTCAAGCTGTGGTTCGCGCCCATCCTAGTTCGTCGCGCGGAAACCGGGCCGGCCGCGAAAACTGGATCTATTTGTGAGTTTGGTGCCCGGACTCGGGCCACTCGGTCACAAATAGATGTGGCCGACTACGACCCGCGCGCTCACACCTGCTGGCGGGTCAGTAGTTGAAGACCCGATCCACCTCAGCCAGCGGCACGTCCTCGATCGACGCGTGCTTCCACCGCGGCGCGTTGTCCTTGTCCACCAGCAGCGCCCGCACGCCCTCGGCGAAATCGTCGTACGGGATCACCGACTCCGCCAAGCGCAGATCCTGATTCAGCACCTCGCTGAGCCGGAGCTTCTCCGCCCGGATCAACGCCCGCAGCGCGACATGCACCGCGAACGGGCTGCGGGCTCGCAGGTCGCGGCCGGCCTGCTGCGCCGCCTCATCTGGGTGGGACTCCAACGCCCGCACGATCTCCACCGGATCGTCCGACGCGTAACACTCCTGAATCCACGCTGCGGACTCCTCGAACAGGGGAGCCGGCAGGTCGCCGTCGGCCGATTCGTCCGCCAAGTCCATGCGGATCGCATCGCCGCCCGTGAACGTCGACGACGTCAGCGCCACGTGGCGACCGACGGCGCCCGCGCGCGACAGTTGGTACATGATGCCCGCGTCGGGGAAGAAGCCGATCTTGGTTTCCGGCATCGCCATCACGGTGCTGGCGTAGACGATGCGTCGGTCTGCCTGCGCCGCGATGCCGAGCCCGCCGCCCATCGAGACGCCGTGCATGTGCGACGTGACGGGCTTCGGGTAGCGGGCGATGAGGATGTCGAGGGCGTATTCGGTTTCCAAGTACTGCAACCACGCGCCGCCCTCGTTGACGACGCCCGCCAGGGCACGCACGTCGGCGCCGGCGCAGAAACCGCGCTCGCCCTCGCCCCGCAGCTCGACGGAGCGCACATCGTCGTCCTTGAGCCAACCGGTGAGGGTTTCGTACATGCCGGTCATCATGTCGTCGGTGAGTGCGTTGATGGCGCGGGGGCGGTTGAGGGTGATGCGGCCGACGCCGTCCACCACCTCAGTCACGAGGAATTCAGACATGCCGGCCAGCCTAGGGCAATGGGCGGCGCGAGAGGATGCTGACGACGTCGCGCGCGGAGTCCTCGTCGATGATCAGGTCGGTCGCGACCCCGGCCCGCAGGGCCCCGACGACCGCCGTCGCCTTCGACTGTCCGCTGACCACGCAGAAGCGTCGGGGGATGACGCGCAGCTCGTGCGGGGCCATGCCGGTGGCGCGACGGTTGATGGCTAGATCGCGGTAGGTGCCGTCGTCGCGGAGCATGACGGTGCACACGTCGCCGACGACGCGCTCTTCCTTCAGCTCACGCAGGTCCTCTTGGCTCAGGTAGTTGGAGGCGTAGACGTGGCTCTGGAGGTCTGACGCGAGGCCGCCGACGCCGAAGATCGCAACCCGGCAGTTGGACCGGACGCCCAGGATGTGTTGCGTCGAGCGTTCGCGCCACATGGCTTCTTTGGTGGCCGGGTCGTCGAAGAAGGCGGGGAGGGCGAGCAACTGCTCCTGCCCGCGGAAGGCCTCGGCGAAGCGGTGGAGGATGCTGCCGACGTACGGCAGGCCCGTGGTCTGGTGGTTGGCGCCGCCGTTGAGGCCGGTGATGGTGACGCCGGTCAGATCACGACGGCGCAGGTGTGAGGCCACCGACGAGACGGTGGTGCCCCACGCCACGCCGACGGTGTCGCCGTCGCGCACCTCGTCGCACAGGAGGCCTGCTGCGGTGCGGGCCACCTGCTCCAGCCGGAAGATGCTGCTCGCGCCCTGACGGACGTGCACGATGTGCGCCTGGAGCCCGAACTGCTTCGCGAGGAAGGCCGCGAGCCGGTTGGTGGGGCGGTCCGGGTCGGCGATGCTGATGCGGACGATGCCGCGGTCGCGGGCGTCCTTCAGCAGCCGCGACACCGTCGACCGCGACACTCCAAGCTGGTTGGCGATGGCTTCCATCGTCTCGTCTTGGACGTAGTAGCGGCGGGCGATGTCGAGCAAGTGTTCGCTGCTGCGCTCGTTCATGGGGCACCTTCCTTGGCCGCCATCCTAGGGGTCAGTGCACGAATGTGCAGAAGGGGTGAGCAAGTCGTGCAGGTCGGTTCCTACGGCGAGGCCGGCGCCGTCGGCGTGCCCGCTTGGTGGCGGCGATTGGATCGGGCGCGGCCTTTCCGTATTCTTGGTCAACGGTGAGCCGGGAAGTCTGGTCGGCGGCGCTGCGGCAGGGGAGTCGCGCATGGCGTCCGACGACGAGGAATCAACGATGACCACCACCACCTCACCCCCAGGCTTTAGCGCGCGACTGCGTCAGTGGGTGATGCGCGACACCAGCGGCGGCCTCCTGCTCATTGTCGCCGCACTGCTCGGCCTCATCTGGGCGAACAGCCCGTGGCGCGAGGCGTTCCACGCATTGAGCTCGACGGTGGTGGGCCCGCACTCGCTGCATCTGGATCTGTCGCTCGCCAAGTGGGCCGCCGATGGCTTGCTCGCCATCTTCTTCTTCACCGTCGGGTTGGAACTCAAGCACGAGTTCGTCGCGGGCTCGCTCCGTTCGTTCAAGCAGGCTGCCGTGCCGATGATCGCCGCGGTGGGCGGCATGGTGGTTCCCGCCGTCGTGTTCGTCTCGATCGTCCTCAGCTTGGGCGACGCCGCGTCGGTCCACGGCTGGGCGATCCCGACGGCGACTGACATTGCGTTCGCGGTCGCGGTCTTGGCGATCTTCGGTCGCGGCCTGCCGAAGGCCTTGCGGCTCTTCCTGCTGACGCTCGCCGTCGTCGACGACCTCCTGGCCATCACCGTGATTGCGCTGTTCTACACGGAGTCCATCAATGGCATGTGGCTCGGGGTCGCGCTCGCCGCCGTCGGTGCTTTTGCGCTTGTAGTGCGGACGAAGCGGTCGCCCTGGTGGCTGCTGATCCCGATCGCGGTTGTGGCGTGGGCCGCGATGCACGCGTCGGGCGTGCACGCGACGGTGGCGGGCGTGCTGATGGGGTTCACGGTGCCAGCGGTCGCGATCTACGGCGAGCACCACGCCCGCACGCATCACTATGTGGAGCGCGTGGCGCCGTGGTCTAACGGGTTGGCGCTGCCGATCTTTGCCTTCTTCTCTGCCGGTGTGACCATCGTCGACGGCGACGCCGGCGCCATCGTGACGCAACCGGTGGTGATCGCCATTGTTGTGGCGCTGGTGCTCGGCAAGCTGATCGGCGTGATGGGGACGACTGCGATCGTCACCAAGTTGACCCCGCTGCGCCTGCCGGACGCGATCGGTATCCGCGACCTTCTTCCCGTTGGACTGCTGACCGGCATCGGCTTCACGGTGTCGCTTCTGATCGCCGACCTGTCCTTCGCCGCGGGGAGCCCCGAATCCGCGGGTGCCCGCTTGGCGGTGCTGATCGGGACGGCGATCGCCGCAGCCTTGGCGGCTGTTTCGCTCAGCTTGGCGGCGAAGCGCCAGCGCTCCACAGATGAGAACCTCGACGGCATCCCGGACGTGGACACGGCGCCGATCACCGGCGACGAGACGGCAGCCGACTAAGGGCCTTCGTCCGCGACGGTGGCCGCCGCCGACCTCGACCAGATCCGGCAGGCCTTGGATTCGCCAAACCGGCGGTTTTCCGTATACTTGCCGAGTCTCGGGGCATTAACTCAATTGGTAGAGTGCCACCTTTGCAAGGTGGAAGTTAGGGGTTCGAGTCCCCTATGCTCCACAGTGCAAACCCCTAGTCAAACGCACTTGACTAGGGGTTTTAATTGTTTAATCTTGGACGTGAGTGCCCTCAAAGGGACAGAAATAGCCTTTCAAACAGCACGTTCACAGCACGCCGTCGGTCCGCCGAGTCCGGGTTCCAGAGATCATGAAGCGTGATTTTGGGTGGCTGAGGAAGCTGCCGAGTAACAAGTATCAGGCCTCGTTCCCTCATCCAGGCAGGCCTGGAGAGAGAGTCAAGGCGCCCTCGACTTTCACCCACAAAGCGGACGCCGAGCATTGGCTCCGTATGCAGGAGCGGGCCATCGAGCGCGGCGAGTGGATCTCTCCCGAAGAGGAGGCGGCTCAGCGGCCTCAAAGTCACACTCTGCGTGAGACCTATGACCGGTTCCTGTCACAGAGGCCGCGCCCACTGGCGTTGTCGACGTCGACTGCCTATGAGCAGGACTGGCGGTTGCGGATCGTCCCGCACTGGGGTGAGGACCGCGACGTGAAGACCATCACCCACGACCAGGTGTGGGAGTGGCGGCAGGGGCCCCTTGGGCAGGAACGTCGACGGGATCGCTCAACTCTTGCCCTGTTCCACGAACTGCTGGGCAAGGCCCTGCACTGGGGATGGATCGAGAAGAACCCGGCGACGGGCGTGAGCATTCCGCGCCGAACCAAGGCGATGGGGGAGCGCCATGTCTTCGACCTGGACGATGTGCGGCGGTACCTGCAGGCAGCTGATCCCCAGCATGTCGCGATGCTTGCCGCTGTGGCGCTGGGTGGGTTGAGGTCCGGGGAGGTCCGTGGCCTCCGGCGGATGGACATAGATCTGGACGGGAAGCGGATCCTGGTGCGCCAGGCGGTGGAGTTCGGCAAGGAGGGTGAGGAGTATCGGGTCGGCATCAAGGAGCCGAAGACATCCTCCGGGGTTCGGGCGCTGCCGATGTCGGGGACGCTGGTGAAGATCCTGGGCGAGTATCTACGGCTGCATCCAGGAGAGCCGGGCGATCTGGTCTTCACGGTCAGCGGTGGCAAGCCGATGGGGCCAGCGGAAGCCGATCGTCGGCACAATCGGGCGTTGGCCAACATGGGGCTGCGGACTCCCGAGGCTGAGCGGCGCCGGCTGTGGCGCCGAGGCTCGCCGGTGCCTAAGGAGGATCACATCACGCTGCATGATCTGCGTGCTTCGTATGCGGCATGGCTGTTCAGTGAGGGTTACACGATCGCTGAGGTGATGCTCCTCCTGGGTTGGAGCGACTCCCGGATGGCATTGGAGGTTTACAGCCGTGTCTTCCCCCGTCGCGTGGAGAGCGTGGGCCCGAAGCAGGATGCCGCCCTGGAGGGACTCTCAGTCACGGTGGAGTACACGGATCAGAACGAGCAGAACCTCTCTCCGCCACAGCCGCCTTCTCGACGGGTTGATAGAGGGAAGCACACCCGTGGAAAGGAGTGGATCAATGAGGAGAACCACCGCGAAACATGCGAGTCCAGTCGGACCACGTCGTTGGGCGTCGCTCCAAGAGGCAGCGGCCTACATCAGCGTCCACCCGAAAACCATCACGAGGAAGTTCAGTGAAGGCTCTCTGATTCGCTACCGCGTTGGTCGCCGGGTCATGGTCGACCTGGATGAACTCGATGAGCTGGTGCTAGCGAGCGCCGGGGGAATCAAGGCCATGGCCCACTGAAGCGTCCCCCACTGTGGAAGATGCCACTAGTCTTTCCGCCCGACGGCCCTTCTGGCATGCGAACCGGGGTCCCTCGACGCAAAGTGACGTCCAGGAGGTGGCAACGCCGAGCGGCCCGGACGGGGTCGAGCCAGCTTCTCGGTATCACTTTGGTATCATCGTGGTCATGGCGATGACGTTGCGGCTGACTGAAGATGACGAGCGGGTGCTGACTGCCCTGGCCGCGGCTGATGGTGTCAGCAAGCAAGAGGCGACGATCCGTGCGATCCGCGAGGTAGCTGAACGCCGTGGGCACGTGGGGGCTGTGGCTGCGTCTTCGTCACGTGCTCGGAGTCGGTACGCGGAGGTGCTTGAGCGGCTGGGCCGGTGACCGTTTATCTGACGCTCGAGGATCTGCTGGCGCTCAGCGACGATCTGGGTGTGGGGCCGGTGCGGGACCTGGGGCTCTTGGAGTCTGCTGCCCATCGTCCCTCGACGTCGTTGTGGGGCTCGGACGCCTACGATGATGTGTTCCTGAAGGCCGCCGCGTTGTTGGACTCGGTGGTCAACAACCACGCGCTCGTCGATGGCAACAAGCGGTTGGGCTGGCTCGCCACTGTGGTCTTCCTCGATCTGAATGGGATGTGGGTGGAGGCGCCTGATGATGATGCCTACGGCCTTGTCATGGCCGTGGCGGGTGGCGCTGCGACGATTGAGCAGATCGCGGTTTCTCTGCAGGGGTGGGCGCCGTCATAGCGCCGCGCTACTTTCACGCGGCGTAGCCGGCAAGCGCGCGCCGGATCGCTTCAGAGCGTGACACATGGTCCCGCTCGGCTACCGCGTCCAATGCCGTGATTTCCTCGGCCGTCAGGCGTACCGCGATGACCTGCATCGGCTCGGCACCGCGCCCGGGACGGCCACGGCCGCGACGCTTCAGCTCCGCAACGTCGTAGCCGGCTTCGGCCTCATTCGTCCATTGTCGGATCTGCTCTTCACTAACCATACAAATATCGTATAACGGAATCTGCAGCCGCGAAAGAGCCCCGCGGTCAGGTCCCGGAGGCCATGTAGGCGGCGAGGATGTAGTTGGGATGCCTGTCGAGGTTCTTGCGGGCACGGTCGTAGCGCATGGTGGTTCTTGGGTCGGCGTGGCGGGCGGCGATCTGGACGTCACGCAGGTCGACTCCAGCATCAAGCATCGTGGTGACGAACGTGTGCCGCAACATGTGCGGGTGCATCCGCGGAAGCTGGATCGCGGCGGAGTTGGCGAGGTGCTTCAGCCGCCGGGTGGCAGCGTGACGGTCCATCCGTGAGCCACGACGGTTGAGCAGAATCGGCCCCTCCGCTCGTCCCGCGACGGCACGTTCGATCGCCCGCTGAACAGCCGGCGGCAATGGAGTGAGAACGACCTTGCCGCCCTTGCCGTGGACCCTCAGCACACGATGGCCATGCTCCTCACCCAGGTCCTCGACGTTGGCGCCGCATGCTTCGAAGATCCGGAGTCCAAGCAGCCCCAGCATCACCACCAGGGCGAAGTCGTTGACATTGGCGGACAGCCGGGAAGCGCTGAGCAAGGCTTCGAACTGGAGATGGGACAAGCCCAGAGTCGGGGACTCAGCCGGCACGTTCGGGCGCCGCACGTAGTCCGCCGGTGAAGCAGCGATCACCTGGTCAATGACACAGGTCCGGTAGAAGCCCGCCATCACCGAGACCCGACGGCTCACGGTCGAGGGCTGGAAGTGACGGACTTCTTGCATCCAGCGCACGTACAACTCGACCTGAGCGCGGCTCGCACCCAGGGGGTCGACTCCCCGCTCGCGGCACCACACCAAGAAGCTACGCAGGTCCGACTCAGTATGGACGCGGGTCTGCCCACGGTAGCGGGCGAGGTAGGCGGCGACTGCCCTCACCACAGGATCGGTCGCAGCATCGAGGAGGACAGGGAACAAGATGGGCTCAAGACTGGTCATACATGATGCTGCGCTCACTCCGACCACAACGCCAGAGGCGGCATCTTCGAACTGGCTGCGGCAGATCCGCGCGTTCGGTATCCCCTGCGCGGAGTGTCACGGTCGAGCTCTAGCCTGAGCCTGTGACCGCTTTCAGTTCATTGCCCGTCCGCGAGGTGGTCGGTGATCCCAGCAAGGATGATCACGGCTGGCCATTCACCATGGGCGCGGTCAGGCAACTGCTGCGCGACGGGCTGGAGCTCTCCGAACTGACGGTCCTGGTCGGGGAGAACGGGGTCGGGAAGTCAACCATCATCGAAGCAATCGCCATGGCATACGGTCTGAGCCCCGAGGGCGGCAGCACACACCTGAGGCCCTCGGAACGCCCCACCGAGTCGCCGCTGCACGAACGGATCCGGCTGGTGCGCGGCCTGTCCCGTTCCCGCTGGGGCTACTTCCTGCGCGCCGAGACCATGCACGGACTGCTCACTTTCCTTGAGCAGAACCCGGGAGCCGACGGTCCCTACCACGAACGTTCGCACGGCCAGGCCTTCACCGAGCTCCTCGACACCAAACTGATACACCTGTCCCGCAGCGGCGGGTTCCTGGTGCTCGACGAGCCCGAGGCCGGGCTCTCGTTCATGACCCAGATCAAACTGGCCAACCTCCTGACGCAACTACGCGACGACGGCATCCAGGTGCTGATGGCCACCCACTCCCCGATCCTCACCGCCACCCCAGGCGCCCGAATCATCGAACTAGACGACGACGGACTCCACACCCGTGCCTGGAAAGACCTGATGACCGTGGCGCTGTACCGGCGGTTCCTCGCCGACCCCGGCTACTTCGGCCTGGAATGAGAACGAGCCACCGCGGAGGAGCCATCCGCTCCAATCGGGCATGACAGTGAGCCTGACGGTGGTGAACCCCGTCCGGTCTACAGTCTCGTCATGGGCAACAGGGGCGCGGCATGGATCGCATGGAGCCTGCTCACCGCAGCCAGCACCTCGGGCTGCGCCGTCGGCTCGTCCCTGGAGGTGCCTGACAACAGCACCCAAATCTGCCAATCCACACTCGCCGGCGACACGGACTACTGGTTCGGCGTGCCGATCACGAACACGGGCCCACACGCAATCACGCTCAAATCCGTACAACTCGGCGAGCATGACCACGTCAAACTCAGCGACGTGGTGGTCGTACCCCCGATGAGACTCGAAGACGGCACAACCCTGGAGTTCGGAGTCACCCATGACCCAGCGGCCCAGAACGCCGCACTATGGGCCGGACGCCAACCCGTCGCCGCTTACCTGATACCTCCGACCGCCGCAGTGAGCCTGGCCATCGCATTACGACCGGAGGCAGACGACACAGGAAGCGTCACCAGCCAAGTGGTCATCTACCGCGTCGACGGAGAGCCGCGCGATAGGACTGCGACATCGCGTCTCACGCTGGTCCTGGCGAGCGACTGCCCAGACGCCCTCGAAGAAGACTCGTGAAGAGACTCCTGCCTCCACCTGCGACGCGCGGGATGCGGCATGTGCGGACGTGCGGCGTGTTGTGGAAGCAGCCGGCAGGCTTGCCTCGCAGACCGCCAGGTGAGCGAGCTCCTGCTAGCTGCCGGGTGACAGTTCACGACGGGCCATGGCCACCCCGTGGGCGGCATCGGTCATGTCCACGACGACTCGAGGCCCGTCGCGTTCTTCGTCCCACGGCACATAGTCGCGGCCAGTCACCTCAGCCCACGTCGGAACGCTCTGGCCAGGTAGGTCGGGGCGCCTCGCCTCAACACGACGACGATGCTCGGCTCGGTCAGGGACCACGCACTCGAACACCACAAGCGTGGAGGCCGACCGCGCGGCCAGGTCGCCCCAGAGCCGGCGCGTCTCCGGGAGGGGATTGACGAGGTCGACCACGACATCGGTACCGAGTGCCAGATTCGAGGCAGCGACTTCGTGCACGACCTGGTATCCCAGTGGGCCGACATCGATACCAGCGAGAATCAGAGGCGTCTCGATGACATCCACGCGCAGAAAGGCCGCGGACAGCTCCTCAGCAAGCACCGAGCCGAGGGTCGTCTTGCCGCACCCCGGCAGACCACACACGACGATGATCCGAGCCACCCCGCCAGCGTAGACGCCGCCGAATGTCACCATAGCCGCGTCGACACACCTGGCGACGGCCCAGCCAGCGGCATGACCGGATGTTCGCCCCGCGCCATGAGAGGCGGGAGTTGGGTCCGTCTCGCATTGGTGTCCATCGGAGTGTTCATCGGCACCTGATGGCCCTCCAACCCAGGATCGGCCAGCAGCGAGTCGATCATCTCGGCAGGGCCGGACTGACCTTGCTGAGATCCGGCAGGTCCTCCAGATCCGGGACGCCGACGTGGCCCCCTGCCAGCGCGTCGGCGACCTGCTCGACGACCGCCTCACCGACGTCGACCGACGGATCGCCGCACTCCAGGCCCTCCGTGAGTCCATCACCACGCTGCGGGCGCAGGCGTCCCGCGCCGACGAAGCCGCCTGCCCTCCGAGCAGGCCTGCAGCTAGCTCCAGCCGACTTGGACGAATAGTCAGCGTTTGCTGTATGGTCACCATATGCTGACTATTGCTTCTCGTGTGGATGTGATGAATCGGTTGGGGCGGGCCATGGCCGATCCCACGCGTTCCCGCATCCTGTTGTCCCTGCTGGACGGTCCGGGCTATCCGGCGCAACTGGCGCGTGACCTGGACCTGACCCGGACCAACGTTTCCAACCACCTGACCTGTCTTCGGGGGTGCGGGATCGTCGTGTCCGAGCCGGAGGGGCGCCAGACGCGCTACGAGATCGCCGATCCGCACCTCGCGGCGGCGTTGGTGGCGCTGGTCGACGTCACCTTGGCGGTGGACGAGGAAGTCCCCTGCATCGACCCCGCGTGCGGGGTGGCGGGTTGCGCGTCCCATCGCGATGACGAGGAGGATTTGGCGTGAGCAGCGCGTGCGGTTGCGAGGCTCCAGTCACGGCTGGGGTTGAGGCGGACGAGGAGGTCGAGATCCCTTGGTGGCGTGATCGGGCGGTCCTCCTGCCGGTCCTGTCCGGGGTGTTCCTGGTCGCGGGGTTCTTGGTCGAGTGGCTGGTCGAGGCGCCGGCTGCCGGGACGATCGCCCTGGTCCTGTTCTGGGTGGGCCTGCTCGCCGGTGCCTCGACGTTCGTCCCGGGGGCGCTGAGGAACCTGTTCCGCAAGCGGAAGCTGGGGATCGGCCTGTTGATGACGATCAGCGCCGTGGGTGCGGTCATCCTGGGCTATGTCGAGGAGGCTGCGGCCCTGGCCTTCCTGTACTCGCTGGCCGAGATGCTTGAGGACAAAGCGATGGACAGGGCCCGGGGTGGCCTGAGGGCCCTGCTGAAGCTGGTGCCGGAGACCGCCACCGTCCTGCGCGGTCGCGAGTCGGCCATCATCCCGGCGCGGGAACTCACCGTGGGGCAGCTCATGTTGGTCCGGCCCGGCGAGCGGGTCGCCACCGATGGCGTGGTGCGGTCCGGGCGGTCCAGCCTCGACACCTCGGCGATCACCGGTGAGTCGATCCCCGTCGAGGTCGAGGCGGGCGCGCAGGTGTCGGCCGGTTCGATCAACACCTCCGGCGTGCTGGAGGTCGAGGCCACCGCCGCCGGCACCGACAATTCCTTGACCACGATCGTCGAACTCGTCGAGCAGGCGCAGGCCGAGAAGGGCAACCGGGCACGCCTGGCCGACCGGATCGCCCGTCCGCTCGTCCCCGGGGTGATGGTGCTGGCGCTGCTGGTGGGGGTGGTCGGCTCGCTGTTCGGGGACCCCGAGCTGTGGATCACCCGCGCCCTGGTGGTGCTGGTGGCCGCGAGTCCTTGCGCCTTGGCCATCTCGGTACCGGTCACGGTGGTGTCGGCGATCGGGGCGGCGAGCAGGTTCGGCGTCATCATCAAGAGCGGCGCCGCCTTCGAACGACTCGGCTCGATCCGGCACCTGGCCATGGACAAGACCGGCACCCTCACCGTCAACCAACCCGTTGTCACCTCGGTGGTGACGACCGAGGGCTGGAGCGAGGCGGACGTGCTGTCCTACGCCGCAGCGCTCGAGCGGCAGTCCACCCATCCGCTGGCGGTCGCCATCGTCGCAGCCACACCCGACGCCCCGGCCGCCGCGCACGTCGAGGAGACGGCCGGGCACGGTGTGGTCGGGACGGTCGAGGGGCGCCGCGTCGCGGTCGGCAGCCCCCGCTGGATAGATGCCGGCCCGCTCGCCGACCGCGTGGCCCAGCTCGAGGCCGAGGGCCGGACCTGCGTCCTGGTCACCGTCGACGGCGTGACGGCCGGGGTCATCGGCGTGCGCGACGAACTCCGACCCGAGGTGCCCGAGGTCGTCTCCACCTTGGCCGAACAGGGGGTCGGGGTGAGCATGCTGACCGGCGACAACGCCCGGACAGCAGCAGCTTTGGGACGCGACGCCGGCATCGACGACGTGCGGGCCGCACTACGCCCCGAAGACAAGGCCCGCATCGTCGCCGACCTCAACGACCAGGTCCCCACCGCGATGATCGGCGACGGCATCAACGACACCCCCGCCCTCGCCGGGGCGACCGTGGGCATCGCGATGGGCGCCACCGGGTCGGACGCCGCCATCGAGTCCGCCGACGTGGCCTTCACCGGCCACGACCTGCGGCTCATCCCCCAAGCGCTGGCCCACGCCCGCCGCGGCGGACGGATCATCAACCAGAACATCGTCCTGTCGCTGGTGATCATCACCGTCCTGCTGCCGCTGGCGATCACCGGGGTACTGGGACTGGCCGCGGTCGTCCTCGTCCACGAAGTGGCCGAGGTGGTCGTGATCGCCAACGGACTCCGGGCCGCCAAGGCCCAGCGCACCGAACTCACCCCGCTCGATCAGAGCGGCTCCGCGCAGGCTGCCGACAACAACGCTGTCGTCACCGCCTGACGGGCGCCGGCACGCACCGACACACGCGCCCGCTGGGCCCTGCTCACGCAGGCGCCCAGCAGGGCGTGTGCCTCTTCTGATGCACCGCGGTCGGGTGGGCTCACCAGTCAGCGCCCTGACAGCCATGCCCCGAGGCGGACTCGACCTGCAGCGTCGCGTGTTCGATGTTGAACTGCTCACGCAGCACGGCGCTGGCAGCGGCGAGCACCGCCTGCTCGGGCTGTTCGTCGGCCGCGACCAGGTGTGCCGTGGCCACGTCCATGCCGGAGGTCAACTGCCACACGTGCAGGTCGTGGACGTCGGCGACCCCTTCCACGTCGGCGAGGGCGGCGATGATTTCCTGAGGCTCCATACCGGCGGGCGCATGCTGCCCCAGGACCGCGAGGACCTCGCGGCCCAGCATTAAGGCTCGAACCGCCACGAACACGGCGATGGCCAGGGCGATGACCGTGTCCCAGAAGGACTGACCGGTCCACAACACCAACAGGCCGGCCACGATCACACCGACCGAACCGACCGCGTCCGCCATCACCTCCAAGTAAGCGCCCTTCACGTTCAGGCTCTCCCCGGCACCGGTGCGCAACAGGATGATGCCGACGGCGTTGATCGCCAGCCCGACCACGCCCACCACGAGCATCACTCCAGAGGTCGGCTCGACCGGCTGGCCCAGGCGACGAACCGCCTCCACCACGATGTACACCGCCACGCCCAGCATCATCAGCACGGCCAGTCCGGATGCGAACACCTCGGCCCGGTACCGGCCGTAGGTGCGCCGTCCCGTCGCGTCGGGCATCGCGGCCAGGCGCGTGGCAACCAGCGCGGCGCCGAGGGTGACCACGTCGGCCGCCATGTGCCCGGCATCGCTGATCAGGGCCAGTGACCCGCTGAACACGCCGGCGCCCAATTCCACCACGAAGAAGGTCGCAGTCAGCCCGAACGTGACCGCCAGCCGCCACCGGTGCCGGCCGGACGCCGAGAGTGCGGCCCCGTGCCCGTGGGCGTGTCCCCCGCTCATCCGAGCACCCCCGCCCCGTCCGCCTCGTGCAGCGCATGCTCCCGCGTCACGTCCAGCAACATCCGGACGTGCGCGTCCGACAGTCGGTAGAACACGTTGCGGCCCTCCCGGCGTCCGGCGACCACGCCAGCGGTACGCAACAGGCGCAACGCCTGCGACACCGTGGCCTCCGCGGTGTCCGTCGCCGCCGCGAGGTCACACACGCACATCTCGCCGGCCTCCAGCAGGGCATACAGCAATCGGGACCGCGTCGGATCACCCAGCAGCTTGAACAGCCCGGTCACGCGTGTCAGCGCCTCCTCGCGGGGGGCGGCCTCCCGCACCATCCGCACCCGATCGGGGTGGACGCACGTGATGGCACACCCGTCGAGCCCCACAACCTGCTCCATCCAATACTCCTTCACCTGATCAGGTGTTCAGATGTATTGAATCACGACGGGCGGGTCCTGTCAGCGCCTGCGTGTCGTGGAAAGGCGGAGGATCGGGGGTACCGGGTAACCCGGACACGACGGACACCGAAGACATACGACTCTGGGCATGACAGCGATGTCACGACCATCGGCATG
>DYZF01000182.1 GCA_020741375.1 Tessaracoccus flavescens | reverse complement strand
CAACGTCGTCGGCGTGGCCGGAGGCGTCGAGAAGGTCGACGCGATCCGCGGCGCGATCGCCGGTCATCTGATCGACGCTCTCGTCACCGACGAGCCGACGGCGACCGCCCTGCTCGAGCGTCAGTGAGGCGTAGGGGCCTAGGTCGACGCCGTCCCTGCCTCGGGAACCGCGATCCGCCCGCTGATGGTGATCTCGTGGTCGATCGATACGTCCAGGTCGTTGATCCTCAACTCGGACGGGTCGAGGTGCTCGTGCAGGTCGTGACTGCTCCCGACGAGGCGGCGGAGGTGGGGTCGCGCGGCGAGCAGGGAGATGGCGATGACGGGGTTGGCCGAGCTGACCCGCAGGTCCTCGATCTGGACCACCGCCTCCGGCGTGACCCGGACCGTTGCGTGAGCTCGGACGGTCCCGAAGAGGATGCGCCAGCGCACCGCGACGACCGCGTTCGCCGTGATCCGACCCGACGGATCCTGCGCGAGATCGACCCTCAGGCGCCGCACCCGGCCTCCTGCCTCGGAAAGGACAGAGTTCAGGATCGCCCTCAGGAGTGGCCCGAGGTCTCGGGTGCGCATGCTGGCCCCGAGCGAGACCGACGACGGCGCGGCCTCGTCGTCGACCCCCAAGGCGAACGCCGACAGCGGCTGGCCCGCACGCCGCGGCCGTGCGTGCGTCCACCACTCGATCGGCAGGTCGGTGACACGCGCCAGCAGGCTCACGTTGAATCCCTGCACCCGCACCGGGTCAGCGATGACCCGTGCGGTGTGCAGGTGCCCGGGCGTGCGCGTGACCGGCTCCGGTTCCGCTTCCGGTTCGGTATCGGCGAAACCGCCTGAGAAGGAGAACTCGAGCCCCGTGGCGTCGATCTGGAGGTTGACCACGTCGGAGCCCGACACCTCGGCGTCGACCCGCAGCCTGTGCTTCCCGCGTACCCGGAGCCCATCCACCTCGAGCGCGCCGAGGATCTCCTCGCGGCACCACGTGCGCAACTGTCTGCTGTCTCCCGGCCATGCCTTCACCGTGCCAGTATGTTGGAAGGCTGGTGCAGTCGCACCCGCGAGCCGTTCCAGGTGGTCGCCGCCCGGCGCGCGCCGCAGGCAGGGGCTCCATGACGATCGACGCACCGCGCGACGCTGCACGAGCGGACGGCACCACGCAGTGACCGGAGGACGACACCATGGAACAGAACCCCTGGCGGGCCAGCCTGCTCAGCCAGTTGGTGGGCACTGCGACAACCAGCTCCGGCCGCGACTCGAGGGCCTCACCGATGACGAGTACCTCTGGCATCCCGAACCCGCCGCGTGAACGGTGCGCCAAGTCGACGACGCCGAGCCCGGCACCACCCTCGTGCTCGGCCCTGGCGTGATCGACTTCACCTTCCCACCACCTGAGCCCGCCCCGCTGACCACCATCGCCTGGCGGCTGGGTCACGTCATTGCACAGGTCTTCGGCGAGCGCAACGCCCGCTATTTCGGCGGCCCGGCCATGGACCAACGCAACATGGCCTACCCGCTCACGGCCGATGCCGCGCTCGCCATGCTCGATGAGGGGCAGGCTCGGTGGCGCGCGGGCGTCGAAGAGCTAACCGACGAGGCCCTCCGGCTGAACTGTCGAGAGCCGGGTTTCTAGTCGGACTCGATGGCGGACCTGCCGCTGCACATCCATCGCGAGGTCATCCACCACGGGGCCGAGATCTGTCTGCTGCGCGACCTCTACCTGCGCCGCGACCGCCTGGGCTGAGCGGCCTCACTTACGGCACTGACGCCGAGAAGACGCCCGTGGGACAGGGCGGCTGCCGACCCCAGGCACCGCCTCGTTGCGTCGCGACCTGACCTGGTCGGGAGGCGGTGGCCGGGGCATGGCGACGGGCGCCGCGAGTGCCCGCACACCATTTCGCAAGACGGATCGGTCTCATCTCGCTTTCATGACCACCGACCGAATTCGCGTTTTTCGATGCTTAGATGGCCCCAACGTCACGCCCGGCGTGGCATTTCGGACCAAGCCCCTTCCCTTCAATGGAGGCATCATGAACCTGAGTCGTCGCACTCTGCTCGGCGCATCCGCAGCTGCCGCCGTCGCCGGCGCCCTTTCCGCCTGTTCCGCCAAGCCCGGTGGCGGCGGTGGAGGCGAGGCCGGCGGTGACACCGTCAAGCTCGGCATCAACTACGAACTCTCCGGTGGCGTCGCCACCTACGGCCAGGCCTCCGTGGTCGGCATCAAGATGGCCCTCGACGAGCTGAACGAGGCCGGGGGCATCGACGGCAAGAAGGTCGAACTCAAGGAGTACGACAACAAGTCCGACGCCGCCGAGGCCACCACGCTCGCCAACAAGCTGATGGCCCAGGACGGCGTCATCGCCTGCATGGGCCCCGCCACCTCCGGCAACTTCAAGGCAACCGTCCCGGTCGCCAACAAGAACAAGATCCCGGTCGTCTCCGGCTCCGCCACCGCCGACGACGTGACCGTCTCCGGCGACAAGGTCGAGGAGTACGCGTTCCGCATCTGCTTCAACGACTCGTTCCAGGGCACGATCATGGCGAAGTTCGCGGCGGAGAACCTGTCTGCGAAGACCGCCGTCATCATCAAGGACAACTCCAACGACTACTCCAAGGGCCTCGCCTCGGCCTTCACAGAGGAGTTCCCGGGCGAGATCGTCGCCGAGGAGGCGTTCGTCGCCGGTGACACCGACTTCAACACCATCCTCACCCGCATCAAGGGCGAGACCTTCGACGTCATCTACCTGCCGGGCTACTACTCGGAGGCAGGCCTGATCATCAAGCAGGCCCGCGACCTCGGCATCACCGCCCCGGTCCTCGGCGGCGACGGCTTCGACTCGCCGAAGCTGCTCGAGCTCGGCGGCGCAGCGGCGCTGAACGACGTCTACTTCACCAACCACTACTCGTCCATCGACGAGGACCCCAAGGTGAAGGAGTTCATCGAGGCGTTCAAGAAGAAGAACAACGAGGAGCCCAACGCGTTCCACGCGCTCGGCTACGACCTCGGCAAGTTCGTCGCCGACGCCGTGTCGCGTGCGAGCGAGCTGACCGGCGAGGCCGTCCAGAAGGCCATGGCCGAGACGAAGGGCTTCGTCGGCGTCACCGGCACCTTCGACATGGACGAGAACCACAACCCGGTCAAGTCGATCGTCGTGATCGGGCTCAAGGACGGCGTCCAGGACACCTCCGAGAAGGTCGGCTGAGCTAGAAGACAGGTAGGCGCGGTCGAGTCCGACGGACCCGGCCGCGCCTCACCGATGGAAGGGGTGGGACCGTGACGGAGTTTCTGCAACAGCTGATCAACTCGTTGTCGCTGGGCAGCATCTACGCGCTGATCGCGCTCGGCTACACGATGGTCTACGGCATCATCAAGCTGATCAACTTCGCCCACGGCGAGGTCTACATGGTCGGCGCCTACGTCGGCTACTTCAGCATGTCGGTGCTGAAGCTCGGATTCTTCGAGTCGCTGGTCCTCGCCATGCTGATCTGCACCGTGCTCGGCGTGCTGATCGAGCGGATCGCCTACCGACCGCTGCGTAACTCCACGCGCATCGCCGCACTGATCACGGCGATCGGCGTCTCCCTCCTGATCCAGTACACGATGATGTTCTTCGTCGGTGCCGACCCGCGCGCCTACCCGGCGATGCCGGACTTCATGAACGGCTCGATCAACCTCGGCGGCGTCGTGATCAAGAACCAGCAGATCCTGATCATCGGCGTCTCGGTGCTGCTGATGATCCTGCTCCAGTTCGTCGTGAAGAAGACGAAGATGGGCAAGGCCATGCGGGCCGTCTCGCAGGACCCCGACGCCGCGCGCCTGATGGGCATCAGCGTCGACCGGACCATCTCGTTCACGTTCGCCATCGGCTCCGCGCTCGCGGGAGCGGCGGGCGTGCTGGTCGGCGTCTACTACAACTCGATCAACCCGCTGATGGGCATCATCCCCGGCCTGAAGGCCTTCGTCGCCGCGGTCTTCGGCGGCATCGGCATCATCCCGGGCGCCCTGATCGGCGGCTACGTCATCGGCGGCTCCGAGACCCTCGTGTCGTCGCTCGGCTTCTCGCTGTTCAAGGACGGCGTCGTCTTCGCCATCCTGATCGCCATCCTGATCATCAAGCCGACCGGTCTCCTCGGCAAGAACCGGAAGGAGAAGGTGTGATGTCGAAGTTCAAGAGCATCGGGCTGCGCGCCCTTCCGTTCATCGTGTCCTACGTCGTCGTGCTCGCCCTGATGAACCTCGGCGTGATCAACGACTACATCTTCTCGATCATCGTCACGATCTGCGTCAACATCATCCTCGCCGCCAGCCTCAACCTGGTCACCGGCTTCACTGGGCAGTTCTCGCTCGGCCACGCGGGCTTCATGGCGGTCGGCGCCTACACGTGCGCCCTGATCTGCATCTACCTCGGCCCCGTCATCGGTGACGTGCCCGCCTTCCTGCTCGGCATGCTGGCAGGCGCGACGGCCGCGGCGCTGATCGGCGCCCTCGTCGGCCTGCCGACGCTGCGGCTGCGTGGCGACTACCTCGCCATCGCGACCCTCGGCATGGCGGAGATCATCCGCGTGATCATGCTGAACCTGCCCATCACCAACGGCGCCGCCGGCCTGTCCGGGATCCCGCAGGTCGTCGACTGGAACTGGGCGTTCCTGTTCACGGCGCTCACCCTGATCGTGCTGTGGAACTACATCCGAAGCTCCCAGGGCCGACGCGCCATCGCCGTGCGCGAGGACGAGATCGCGGCCGAGGCGATCGGCGTCAACACGACGGCCACGAAGGTCCAGGCCTTCACGATCGGCGCGTTCTTCGCGGGCATCGGTGGCGGCCTCTACGCGTCCTACTTCTTCCTGATCAAGCCCGACCAGTTCGGGTTCCTGCGCTCCATCGACATCCTCGTCATCGTGGTGCTCGGTGGA
Source organism: Tessaracoccus flavescens (assembly GCA_020741375.1). Classification (GTDB taxonomy): domain Bacteria; phylum Actinomycetota; class Actinomycetes; order Propionibacteriales; family Propionibacteriaceae; genus Arachnia; species Arachnia flavescens_A. The sequence continues at coordinate 3,661 of DYZF01000182.1, read as the reverse complement.
CTCGGCTCGCTTTCGGGCACGGTGATCGCAGCCATCCTGCTCGCCATCGTCTCGATGCTGCTCGCGCAGTTCTCCGACATCCGGATGATCATCTACTCGCTCGTGCTGGTGCTCATCATGATCTTCCGCCCGGGCGGCCTGATGGGCTCGAAGGAGATCACCGACACCGTCTTCGGGAAGGTGTTCAGACGCGGCAGGTCCGACAAGACCGAGGAGGCGGCGGCATGAGCCTGCTGAATGTCTCGAAGCTGACCCGCAACTTCGGCGGCCTGACCGCCGTGTTCGAGGCGAGCCTGCACATAGACAAGGGCGAACTGATCGGCCTGATCGGCCCCAACGGGGCTGGGAAGACGACGCTGTTCAACGTCCTCACGGGCGTCTACCCGCCGTCGTCGGGCACCATCGAGCTGACGATCGACGACAAGACGACCTCGCTCGGTGGCAAGGCGCCGCACCGGATCTGCGCGGCCGGCGTCGGACGCACCTTCCAGAACATCCGCCTCTTCAAGGACCTCACCGTCCTCGAGAACGTGATGATCGCCCTGCAGCAGAACGTGCCGTACAACCTGTTCGCCTCGCTGCTTCACATCCCTCCCTACGGAGCGAGCGAGCGGCGGATCCGTGAGGAGAGCCAGGAACTGCTCGACCTGATGGGCCTTGGCCGAAAGTCCGACGAGCTGGCCAGGAACCTGTCCTACGGCGAGCAACGGCACCTGGAGATCGCGCGCGCCCTCGCCACGCGCCCGTCGCTGCTCCTGCTCGACGAGCCCGCCGCGGGCATGAACCCGGCCGAGACCGCCGAGCTGACCGGACTGATCGCCCAGCTCCGCAGGGACTTCGGCCTCACCGTCCTGCTCATCGAGCACGACATGAGCCTCGTGATGAAGATCTGCGAGCGCATCTACGTGCTCGACCACGGCATCGTGATCGCCTCGGGCACCCCGAGCGAGGTCCGCAACAACCCGAAGGTCATCGAGGCCTACCTGGGAGAGGAGGCGCCAAGTGCTTGAGGTCAAGGACCTGCAGGTCCACTTCGGCGTGATCAAGGCCATCAAGTCCATCTCGTTCGAGGTCAACGAGGGCGAGATCGTCACGCTCATCGGCGCCAACGGAGCCGGCAAGACGACGACGCTGCGCGCTCTGTCCGGGCTGAAGAAGCCGAGCGGGGGAACGATCACCCTCGAGGGAAAGAACATCACCGGGCTGTCGGCCCAGGACCGGGTCCGACGCGGCATGTCGCACGTGCCCGAGGGCCGTCGCATCTTCCCCGACATGACGGTGCTGGAGAACCTCGAGCTCGGGGCGTTCCTGCGCAAGGACGCCGTCACGGCCGACTACGACGAGGTCTACGGACGCTTCCCGATCCTGGCCGAGCGCCGCAAGCAGCTCGCGGGAACCCTCTCGGGCGGTGAGCAGCAGATGCTCGCCATGGGTCGGGCCCTCATGGCGAAGCCGAAGGTGCTGCTGCTGGACGAGCCATCGATGGGTCTCGCCCCGCTGCTCGTGCAGGAGATCTTCGACATCATCGTCAACATCAACAAGGCGGGCACGACGGTGCTGCTTGTCGAGCAGAACGCGAACATCGCCCTGCAGATCGCCAACCGCGCCTACGTGCTCGAGACCGGCTCGGTCGTGCTGTCCGGCCCGGCCGCGGAGCTGTCCCAGGCGGAAGAGGTCAAGCGCGCCTACCTGGGCGGCTGAGGATTATGCGTCCCCCGGGCAGGCGCGCGGGGGACCGGAACGCTAGGGTCGTCGCTAGGTGACACCGAGCGCCGAACAACGGTGTGAGGCGCGGAAACTGGAGGGCAACAGACATGTTCGTGAAGCAGCGGATGACGGCCAACCCGTACACCGTCACCCCGGACCGCTCGATCCCGGACGCGCAGTCGGTGATGGACGAGCACGGAGTCCGGCATCTCCCGGTCGTGGAGGGCAGCCGGGTCGTCGGAGTGATCTCCCGCAACGACATCGCCGCCGCGTCGCCGTCGAAGGCCACGACGCTGAGCGCCCAGGAGGCCACCTACCTGATCTCGAAGCTGAAGGTCGCGAAGGTGATGAGCCATCCGCCCGTCGTGATCGCCCCCGACGCGCTCCTCGAGGAAGCGGCGACGATCATGCGCGACGCGAAGATCGAGATGCTGCCCGTCGTCTCCGGAGACGAACTGGTCGGCGTGATCACCGAGTCGGACCTGCTCGACGCGTTCATCGACATCCTCGGCTTCCGTGACCACGGGACCCGCCTCACCATCGAGGCGAAGGACGAGCCCGGCGGCCTGAGCCGGCTGACCGGCATCACGGCCGCGCACCAGGCCAACATTCAGCATCTCGCCGTGCACCGCGGCAACCTCGACACCAGCGTCGTGGTGGTCGGCCTCAACAGCCGGAACACTGAGGCCATCGAGGCCGATCTGGCCGCGGCCGGGATGCGGATCATCGCGCGCAGGATCAACGCGGACTGAATCTTTCTGCCCCGATCCGTTGCGTGAAGTCGCCCGTGGCAGCAGGCTTGGCCTATGAGCGAAGACAAGGACGCACTCGACTTCGACCTCGAGGACGGAAACCCTGACGGTCTCGAGTCGATGACCGCAGAGCAGATCGCCGAGGAGAGCCACTCCTACGGCGAGGTGACCGCCGAGGATCTCGGCAGCGACGAGTTGATTGACGACGGCGCCGACCCGGCCTTCTGGGTCCCCGAGGACGCCGACACCCCGGTCGACGTGGCCCTGCGTCCCCACGAGGCCCGTAACGATACGGGTGAGGGCGAGACGATCGACGAGTACCTCGCCCAGGAGGAACCCGACCCGAACGCGACCTTCGACTACGAGTACTCCGAGGACGACGAGACGGCTGACGAGGAACTGCTCGTCGGCGACGTCGCCGAGCTCGACGACGAGGGGTACTGAGCGGCGAGCGCTGACCGCTTCACCCTTCGAACTGCATGGTGACTGAGGTCCAGGACGCCATGGGACGAGGCACCCCACCACGCGCCTGGCCCCCGGGTAAGGGTGATGTCGGGGCCGGCGCGGTCATGCTCGTCTTTTTCCTGGTCGCGGTCGTGGTCTTTTCGGCTCTCGGGTGGATCGACGACCTGGCTGTTCCGCTGGCCCTGCCACTGATGATCTGCCTGGATGTGTCTCGTCGTCGTTCAGGACTGCTCCGGGGTGCCCTGCCGTGCTCGTGCTTGGCTTCGGCTGGCTCACGCTGTGGAGTCTCGTCTCGCCGACCGATGTGCAGGCAACCGCGGTTGCCGGCACGGTCCTTGCCTACGCAGCCGGTGGCGCGGGCCTGATCTTTCTGGTGCGTGCCATCGGCGGGGAACGCCCGGCCGAAACCTGACGACGCAGTCCGATCCAAGGGGACTGTCAGACCAGTCATCACCCTCGTCGCTCGATGAGCATCGGCATGCCGCCGACGGGGCTCAGCGTGCCCTCCATCGCCCAGGCCGGCCGGTGGCCGGGAGCCAGCCGTGGGGAGAAGCGCCGACCGAGGGTCGCCACCAACAGGTGCGACTCGAGCAGCGAGAAGTGGTTGCCGATGCAGACCCGCTCGCCGGTGGCGAAGGGGTGGTAGGCCTGCGGGTGGCGCCCCTTCTCGGCCTCGGGGGTGAACCGGTCGGGGTCGAAGACCTCGGGGTCGTCCCAGAAGTCGGGGTGGCGGTGGG
>DYZF01000181.1 GCA_020741375.1 Tessaracoccus flavescens | reverse complement strand
CATCGATGACCTGCAGGATGTTGCCCTCGAGCGTGTCCGTGGTCTGGTCGAGCGTGATGATGGTGCCCAGGAAGTGCGCGCCCTCGGCCTCGATGAGATCTTCGAACAGGTCTTCCCAGTGGGACTTATACCAGGAGTACTCGCGCTGGTAGGGCGGGATCCGGTACAGCACGTTGCCTTCGTGACTGAACAGCGTGTGCACCGGATACTGGTTGGCAGATTTGATCATCGAGAACCCCCAGCTCACGCGCCCATAAGTGGCTGACCTCTCCGTCGATGAAGTCGCGGACCCTGGCGTGCAGGTTGCGTGATTCTGTCACTTCCTACCCCCAGAGGTTAGTCCGCTACGGAATTCGACCACGTCTCCGTCTTGCATGACGTAGTCCTTGCCCTCGAGGCGCATCTTGCCAGCAGCCCTGGCCCCATTTTCGGAACCGGCCGCGACCAGATCGTCAAAGCTAACGATCTGCGCCTTGATGAAGCCCTTCTGGAAGTCGGTGTGGATAACGCCAGCGGCTTCGGGCGCCGTCGCACCCTTCGGAATCGTCCAACCGCGGGCCTCCTTGGGGCCGGCGGTCAGGTAGCTCTGAAGGCCGAGCGTGTCGTAGCCGACGCGGGCCAGCACGTCGAGGCCAGGCTCTTCCACACCCATCTCGGCGAGGAACTCGCGCGCCTCGTCCTCCTCCATCTCCACGAGCTCGGATTCGAACTTCGCGTCGAGGAAGATCGCCTCAGCGGGCGCGACGATGGCACGCATCTTCGCCTTGAGGTCTTCGTCGCCGAGTTCGTCCTGATCGCAGTTGAAGACGTAGAGGTACGGCTTGGCGGTCAGCAGGAACAGGTCGCGCAGCAACTCGACGTCGAGCCCAGCGGCCCGGACGCCCTTGCCAGATTCCAGCGCAACCTTGGCCGCCTGGTACGCCTCGAGCTTCGGCTGCAGCTCCTTCTTGAGCCGCGCCTCCTTTTCGACGCGCGGGAGAGCCTTCTCCACCGTCGCCAGATCCGCGTAGACCAGTTCGGTGGTGATGGTGTCGATGTCATTGGCCGGGTCAACCTTGCCGTCGACGTGCGTGACGTCCTCGTCGTCGAAGACGCGCGTCACCTGGCAGATGGCGTCGGCCTCGCGAATGTTGGCGAGGAACGCGTTGCCCATGCCCTCACCCTGCGAGGCGCCCTTCACGATGCCGGCGATGTCGACGAAACTCACCGTGGCGGGGATGATCCGCTCAGACCCATAGATCTTGGCCAGCACCTCAAGGCGCGGATCCGGCACGCCGACGACGCCGACGTTCGGCTCGATCGTCGCGAAGGGGTAGTTCGCGGCGAGCACGTCGTTGCGGGTCAGTGCGTTGAACAGGGTCGACTTGCCGGCGTTGGGGAGACCGACGATTCCAATGGTGAGTGCCACGGGAGGCGAGCTTACCGCCGGGGCCTGCGGTACCCGAAACCATGGGCGATCCATATTTTGATCAGAGTTGCGTGACTTAAATGGGTAAGGTTAGGGTTACCTAAGTCGCGACACGACCCACGAACTTCAACGGAAAGACACCGATGAACCTCACCAAGCGCCTTATCGCCGCCGCTGCGGCAGGCACGCTTGCGCTGGCTGCCTGCGGCACGCCCAGCACCGATAACACCAACGCAGCCGGCGGCTCTGAGTCCGCCACCGCGATCACCGTCAAGCACGCCCAGGGTTCCGTGGAACTCGACGGCGCAGCCGAGCGCATCGTCGTGCTCGATCACGGCTCGCTCGATTCCCTCAACGCGCTCGGCCTCGCCGACAAGATCGTCGGCATCGCCAAGGGCACCCGCATGTCGGATCCGGTCAAGGATTTCGCCGACGACAAATATGAGAACGTCGGCACCCTTCAGGAGCCAGACTTCGAGGCGATCGCGGCGCTCGAGCCCGATCTGATCGTCGCCGGCTTCCGCTCCGCCAAGCAGGTGCCCGAACTCAGCAAGATCGCCCCGACGGTTGACGTCACGTTCGACTACAAGGGCGGCTTCTACGAGGGCGTCAAGCAGTCGGCCACCATCTTGGCCGAGGCCACCGGCACCACCGACGAACTGGAAACCCAGCTCAAGGAGGTGTCCGACGCGATCGCCGCCGCCAAGGAGAAGGTCCCGGCAGGCAAGAACGCCATGGTGCTGATGACCTCCGGCGGCAAGGTATCGGCACACGGCACCGATTCGCGCTACGCCGCTCTCTACGACGACCTCGGCTTCGCCCCGACGATTTCCGACGTCGAAGCCGAAGCCCACGGCGACGCCATCTCCTTCGAGGCGATCCAGCAGGCCAACCCTGACGTGATGTTCGTCGTCGACCGCGACGCCGCCATCGGTGAAGAGGGCGCTGCGGCCAAGGAGGTCCTCGACAACGAGCTCGTCGCCAGCACCAAGGCATGGACCAACGACGACGTCGTCTACCTCGACGGCGCCCGCTGGTACATCCTCATCCACGGCCTCGACAACGCCGTCGAAATGATGAACCAGGTGGCCAACGAGCTGTGACGCTGACCACCGCCACGGCTCAGCCGCAGGCAAGTGAACCCGCCGGTCGGCCCCTCAATTGGGGCTGGCTCGGCGGGTTCGCCGCGCTCGTGGCACTGGCCGCGGTGTCACTCTTCGTCGGCGTCGCCGACCTCTCCCCCACCGATTTCCTCACCGGTGAGGCCACCGAACAGCAGCGGCTGAACCTGTTCGCGAGCCGCATCCCGCGCACCGTCGCCGTGCTGCTCGCCGGCGCGGCTCTGGCGCTCTCCGGCCTGCTCATGCAGTTGCTGGTGCGCAACCGGTTCGTCGAACCGTCGACGGTGGGCACGTCGGAATCGGCCGGGGTCGGCATCCTCATCGCCGTGATGCTGTTTCCGTCCGCACCGCTGTGGCTGAAGATGCTCATCGCGGTGCTCACCGCGCTCGCCGGCACCGCCCTATTCATCCGCCTCATCCGCTCGCTGCCGCCCACCGCGCCCATCGTCGCGGTGCCGCTGGTGGGCATCATGCTCGCGGGCGTCATCGCGGCCGGTACCACCTTCGTCGCCTACCAGTTCGACCTGCTGCAGAGCCTCGGCATCTGGATGCAGGGCGATTTCTCCGGCGTGCTGCGCGGCCGCTACGAACTGCTCTGGCTGCTGGCAGCCGTCGGCGTGGTGCTGTGGCTGTTCGCCGACCGCTTCACGGTGGCGTCCCTGGGTGAGGAGCAGGCCACGTCGCTTGGCTTGTCGTACAAGACGACGCTCAACCTCGGCTTGGCACTCGTGGCCGTCGCCAGCGCCATCACCCTCGTGGTGGTGGGATCCATCGGCTTCGTCGGCCTCATCATCCCCAACCTGATCGCCATGTGGCGCGGCGACAACCTACGCCGCAACATCGGCTGGACGGCGCTGGCCGGCGCCGGCTTCGTGCTGGTGTGCGACCTTCTCGCCCGCACCATCAACTTCCCCTACGAGATCCCCGTCGGCACCATCTCCGGCGCCCTCGGCGGCATCATCTTCCTCTCGCTGCTGCTCACCGGAAAGATGAGGACGTCGCGATGAGCACCATCACCGAGGCCCGGCCGGCAACCCGCGCCCCGCTCTCCCCCAGCGCCCGCATCGGCATCGCGCTGGGCTTCTGCGTGCTGGCCGCCATCGCCTTCCTCTTCATCAACATCAAGGGCAGCCTCGATTTCGCCATCCCCTTCCGCGGCCGGAAGCTCGCCGCGATGGCGCTCGTCGGCTGGGCCACCGGCGTCGCCACCGTCGCGTTCCAGACCGTCACCAACAACCGGCTGCTGACGCCGTCGATCTTGGGGCTGGACGCGCTCTACGCCTTCATCCAGACCGCCCTCATCTTCTTCCTTGGGGTCTCCTTCATCGGAACGCTGGGCCCCTACGCCATCTTCGCCGTCTCCGTGGCGCTGATGCTGCTGGCGGCGATGGCGCTCACCGGCCTGCTGTTCGGGCGCAAGGGCCGCTCGGTGTATCTGGTGGTGCTGGCGGGCTTGGTGCTCGGCTCCATCCTGCGGTCCTTCTCGTCGTTGATCAGCCGCATCCTGGATCCGACGAGCTATCTCGTGCTGCAAGGCAACCTCTTTGCGTCGTTCAACGCCGTCAACCCCGAGCTGATCACCCTCTGCGCGCTGATCGTTGCGGGGTCGAGCTGGTGGCTGTGGACACAGCGCAACACGCTCGATGTGCTGACGCTGGGCCGCGAATCCGCCGTCAGCCTCGGCGTCCCCTACGCGAAGACGGTCCGCAGGATCCTGCTCGTCGCCACCCTGCTGGTGTGCGTCTCGACGGCGCTCGTCGGCCCCATCACGTTCCTCGGCCTCATCGTGGCCGCGGTGGCGTACCAAATCGCTGGCTCCGGCAAACACGCGTTCACCATGCCCTTCGCGGGGCTGCTGGGCGTGGGTGTGCTGGTGGCCGGGCAAGCAGTGCTGGAGCAGGTCTTCGACCTCGGCACCGTCTTGTCAGTCATCATCGAGTTCGCTGGAGGCATCGCCTTCATCTGGCTCGTCATCAGGAAGGCATCTCGCTCATGATCGAAGTCAAGGACGTCACGAAGCGCTACGGGAAGTCCGTGGTGGTCGACGACGTGACGGTGTCGCTGCCCACCGGCGGCCTCACCGCGATCGTCGGCGCCAACGGCGCGGGCAAGTCCACGCTGCTGTCCATGGTCGCCCGCCTGCTGGGCGCGGATGCTGGTGAGATCTTCGTCGGAGACCTCGACGTGGCCCGAGCCGACTCGCGTGAGCTGGCCAAGCGCCTGGCCATCCTGCGTCAGAACAACGACGTCAACTCCCGCCTCACGGTGCAGGATCTGGTGAGCTTCGGCCGCTACCCGCACAGCGGCGGCCGACACACCCAGGCCGACCGGGACGCGATCGACCGCGCCATCGGCTGGATGGACCTGAACGATCTGCGCGACAGGTTCCTCGACGAGATGAGCGGCGGCCAGCGGCAGCGCGCCTTCGTGGCGATGGTGCTGGCGCAGGACACCGAATACCTGCTGCTCGACGAGCCGCTCAACAATCTAGACGTCTCCCACGCCCACGCGATGCTGCAGACGCTGCGTCGCGCCGCAGATGAGCTCAACAAGACCGTGGTGATCGTCGTCCATGACATCAACTACGCCGCCTGCTGGGCCGACCAAATCGTCGCGATGAAGAATGGGCGGATCCGCGCCGTCGGCACCCCGCGTGAGATCGTCGAGCCGACTCTGCTGCGCGAAGTCTTCGACCTCGACATCGAGGTGGGCGAGTTCCGCGGACGCCCCATCGCCCACTTCTACCTGCCCATCCCAATCTGCGAGAGCTGCCGTGACGCGAACTGCAACGGCTGCTGCTTGGAGGGTAGCCCGATGGTGGCCGGCCCCGTGCCGCTGACGCTCT